>NZ_VJOT01000076.1 GCF_011087585.1 Neochlamydia sp. AcF84 | reverse complement strand
AAAAAAATTGATCCTGCAAGGAGGTAAGTGGCAAAAGGTAAAACTTACCCTTCAATCGAAGAAATATAGTGAAGTAATGGCTATACGTGTTAAAGAAACGATCACCAAGGCATTTTATAGACCAGGGGTTGAAAGATGGTTAATCATGGAAAAGTTAGGAAACGATCAATATAAATACTATGTTTCCAATGCCTCAAAAGATACTCCCCTCTCATGTATGGTAGAATGGATTCATGAGAGATGGAAAATCGAGCAAGGCTATCAGCAGATGAAAGAGGAGCTAGGATTAGATCACTTTGAGGGGCGGTCATGGCTAGGACTCCATCATCATTTGACGTTATGTTTTATGGCTTATAGCTTCTTAACCTTACTGAAATACCAGGCAAAAGATAAAAAAAAATCTCAATGACTCTGCCTCAAGTCAGAAGATTAATTAACAGCTTATTTTGCATTACTATTTGCCCTTTTTGCCAAGCTATTCATGACTCATCCAAAAGGCTATTTTTTGATACCTCTTAAACATAACGAAGTAGTACTAAAATGAAATAAAAAATTTTAGCCATCCTATCTTTAAAAATTAATCCGCTTTCCTTCCGGCAACTAAGCAAGCTTAAATTAGCCTACACATTATAACGACAAAAAGCTTTTCTCTTTTTCTGCAGGGTGTTACGGCTAGGAGGGCAACCTTTCTTGAAAGGAAAAAGCTAGGCATATTGTATTCCATCATACGGTAGAAGAATTAAAACAAGGCGCCAAAAAGAGCCGTTTTTCTTAAATAAGGCACAGAATCAATCTCATTCTTTTAACTAAACCAAAATTGCCGCGTCACTTAATCCCCATAAGCTGTGGCTGCTCCTAAATGCTTGGAAGGTCTACCCCCTTTCCGTGAATCTATCTGGAAAAAAAGCGAGGTAGATTATCTGTGATTTGTTTTCATTGATAAGGATACGAATTGTTTTGACTTGCTTTTTTAACTTTTTTATATTGCCTTTAAAAAATAAAAATGCTGAAAAGGGTTATCCCTACCCAAGGAAACAAAATGCATCCCATCTCTTCGACATCTATGGAAAGCTTGCCCAATGAATTGCTACTCCCTATCTTAGAGGCTTGCGTAGTTCCTTCCTTATTTAGCGTCTGTAAAAGATGGCATCATCTGCTGGATTCTGAAGTCATGCCTTCTCTTTATAAAAAAATAGGTAAAGTGCATGTTCCTCAAGGAAATGTTAAGGAGCAGGCTCTTATTGTAGATAGGATTTATAAGCTAGAAGAAAAGCTTTCTGAAACAGCAAAGGTAAATGCAATCTTTAGGCAAATCTTTACTTTAGCTAGTTCTCTTTCTGCTCTAGAGTTTAAATGGAAAACAGAAGAAAAAAGAGGCTTAACGCTAGCTAATTACTTTTCTTATCTCTTAAATATTAATCGTCTTTTACTTTGGAAAAAGCTTCCTGGTGGGGAAGAATACTTGAGCCAAGAAGAAATTAAGCACTTGCCTCTAGAGAAAAAAGGAGAGCTTCTTAGAGGTTGGATTGAAGAAAATTGTAAAAGCATCACGTCTTTAGATTTATCTGGAGTAGGCTTGACTTATTTACCCCCAGAAATATGCCAGCTGTCTAAGCTACGAGTGCTTGACTTAAATCAAAATCAGCTTACCGGTCTTCCTGCAGAAATCGGGCAGCTGTCTCAGCTGCAATGGCTTGGCTTAAGAGAAAACCAGCTCACCAGCCTGCCCGCAGAAATAGGTCAATTGTCTCAATTGCAAGAGCTTTACTTAAGTGAAAACCAGCTCATCGTTCTACCTGCAGAAATCGGGCATCTATCTCAGCTCCAAGCGCTTGACTTAAGAGAAAACCAGCTCATCGTTCTACCTGCAGAAATCGGACATCTATCTCAGCTACAAAGTCTTAACTTAAATCAAAACCAACTCACCAGCCTGCCTGAAGAAATCGGGCAGTTGTCTGAGCTCCAAGCGCTTTACTTAGATCAAAGCCAGCTCACCAACCTTCCTGCAGGAATCGGACAACTGTCTCAGCTGCGAGCGCTTGACTTAAATCAAAACCAGCTCACCGCACTGCCTATAGAAATCGGGCAGCTGCTTAAGCTGCAAAGGCTTTACTTAAATCAAAACCAACTCATCAGTCTGCCTGCAGAAATTGGGCAGCTGTCTCAACTGCTAAATCTTAACTTACATCAAAACCAGCTCACCATTCTGCCAGCAGAAATCGGGCAGTTGTCTCAGCTGCAATGGCTTTACTTAAATCAAAACCAGCTCACCGCTCTGCCTATAGAAATTGGGCGGCTGCCTCAGCTGCAAACGCTTGAATTAAATCAAAACCAACTCACCGCTCTGCCTGCAGAAATCGGGCAATTGTCTCAGCTGCAAGAGCTTATCTTAAGTCAAAACCAGCTCACCGCTCTGCCTAAAGGAGTGGGGCAACTGTCTCAGCTGCGAGTGCTTGACTTAAGCCAAAATCAGCTCACCAGACTTCCTGCAAACATAGGACGGCTGTCTCGGCTGCGATGGCTTTACTTAAATCAAAATCAGCTCACCGCTCTGCCTAAAGGAGTGGGGCAACTGCCTCAGCTGCGAGTGCTTGACTTAAGCCAAAATCAGCTCACCAGCCTTCCTGCAGAAATCGGGCGGTTGTCTCAGTTTATCAAGCTTGAATTAGCGGAAAATCCTTTGAAAAATATCGCCAAAAAATAAGGCAGTGTTTTCAATTATAGAATGAACTTAAATACTTTTTAAATTAGGGTGAGTTAAAATGAAATAAAAAACTGTTAGCCATCTTATCTTTAACGAGTAATCCGCACTTAAATCAAAACCAGCTCGCCAGTCTGTCTGTAGAAGCGGTAGAAGAATTGAAACATTGCGCCAAAAAGAGCCGTTTTTCTCAAATAAGGCAAAGAATCCATCTCATTCTTTTAGCCAAACCAAATTGAACTTTTTAAAGTCAGTTCCAATCATAAAACGGGTCTCTTCATCTAAGGGTTTTAACCGTTTCCTAAAAGGTTCATTACCACTAGATCCAGCATCCAGCATAAAAGACAACCTAGAGGGTGGGCTTTGGCTTTAGCATGGATTTTATCTTTTAAGCCTGCATGTACCCTATTTGGTACGTATTAAAGCAAGGTTATAAATTTGTTTTTTATAAGGAGGCTGCAGAGCGTGAGCTATAGCTGCCAGCAAGCCTCCTATCTTATAGAGTAGTTTTAATTTTTTAATATTTTTTAGGGAACTAATTTGCTGCGGAAGAAGGCCGGATCCTTGTATGTTCAGTTTTAGAAACGATAGAACCTAAGGTTAGACTTGATAAATAATATCATTTCTTCGAGCAATAGAATCAAAAAGAAGTTTAGGCAAGATCTATTTCCATCTGCTGATATCGACGCATTTGGTCGCGTAGCTCTGCAGCTTCTTCAAACTGCATAGTTTTAGCTGCGCGTTTCATAGCTACTTCTAACGTTTTGATTTTAGTGCGAACTTCTTCTAAGGTAAGATACTCATGCTGGGATTCGGCCACTTTTAAAGTTTTTTTCCTTTTTTTAGACTCTTCCTCTACCTCTTCTACCAAAGGAGAAATTTCTCGATGGACAGTTCGGGGAGTAATCCCATGTTCTGCATTATATTTTTGTTGGATAGCGCGACGTTCTTGAGTGATTCTTAGCGCGTCTTGAATCGCTTTGGTTTTCTTGTCAGCATACATAATGACGCGCCCTTCACTATTACGAGCTGCTCTGCCACAAGTTTGAATTAGCGCCGTTTCGCTGCGTAGGAAGCCTTCTTTATCGGCATCCAATATGCACACTAAGGAAACCTCTGGGATATCTAGACCTTCCCGCAATAAGTTAATCCCGACTAACACATCAAATACTCCAGCCCGTAAATCGCGGATAATCTGCATTCGCTCAATCGTATCAATATCAGAGTGTAAGTATTTAGTATGTACGCCCAGTTCGTTAAGATATTTACTTAGTTCCTCAGATAGACGTTTAGTCAAAGTGGTAACAAGTACGCGGCCCCCCTTGCTCGTATGCTGATGAATCTCTGCTAAGCAATCATCAACTTGTCCTTCAGCAGGGCGCACTTCAATCTCCGGATCAAGTAGGCCGGTGGGGCGGATCACTTGCTCAATCACTTCACCGCTAGCCTCAGCAACTTCCCAGGGACTAGGGGTTGCGGAAACATAGATCACCTGATGAATACGCTTGTAAGTTTCTTCAAATTGCAAAGGTCTGTTGTCAAAAGCAGAAGGAAGTCGAAAGCCAAAGTTAACCAGTGTTTCTTTACGCGCACGATCTCCATTACACATGGCACGTAGCTGCGGCACCGTTTGATGGGATTCATCAATGATCATTAGATAATCACCTGGAAAATAATCGATGAGACATGGAGGCGGATCACCAGGATTACGCTTACTAAAATGGCGTGAATAATTTTCGATACCCTTACAAAAGCCTATTTCTTTAATCATTTCTAGATCATAACGTGTACGCTCTACAATCCTTTGATGCTCAATATATCTTTTTTCTTTTTCATAATAGCTGGCACGTTCTTCTAATTCGGCCTTAATCGTTTCAAGAGCATGCAAACGAACTTCTTCGGGAGTGACGTGGTGGGAACTAGGATAAATAGTGATATTTTCTAGACGATGCCGTACTTTACCTAATAAAGGATCTATTTCGCTAATCTGTTCGATCTCATCCCCAAAAAACTCTATACGTACTGCCCGCTCCTCTTCGTAGGCAGGAAAAATATCCAATACATCTCCTCTAACACGAAAAGTCGCCCGCGAAAAGTCCATGTCATTGCGTTTATATTGCATTTCTACCAGATGTAGAAGAATCTCATCACGACGCCGCGTCTGACCTGTTTCTAAGGTAAGATTCATTTCGCGATAATACTCAGGAGACCCTAAGCCATAAATGCAAGAAACAGAGGCAACAATGATAACATCGCGCCTTTCTAAAAGAGAACGTGTAGCACTTAACCGCAATTTATCTATGCGATCGTTAATAGCCATATCTTTTTCAATATAAGTATCTGTACGAGCGATGTAAGCCTCAGGCTGATAGTAATCATAGTAGGAGACAAAATATTCTACAGCATTATGAGGGAAAAATGTCTTAAACTCTTGATAAAGCTGCGCTGCTAAAGTTTTATTATGAGCAATAATTAAAGCAGGTCGCTGGGTCCTAGCAATTACATTAGCAATCGTAAAGGTTTTACCCGATCCGGTGATGCCTAATAAAACTTGCGTTTTACGATCCTGCAGAACGCCTTCACTAAGCTTTTCTATAGCTTGAGGTTGATCTCCACAAGGCTTATAATCAGTTACTAACTTAAACATAAATAATTGTAGGTAGAAAGTTTAAGGAAAAATTAAGTATAACATTTTTTCTGAATGCCACAAAGCATATTTTCATTTCTGGCTGAATTTGCTTTGAAGCCTTATTTTAAGCTTTAAAGGGTTGGTAAAAGATAATAACCCCTCCTCCCTCTGTATTTGAAAAAAGCACTTTTGCTCAAGAGAGTCACTTCATAGGCATTAAAGATATTAAACGGTAAAGATATTATATTACGAACTTATATTTAGTAGAAATCAGCCCCCTCTATCTATAGAGTTAGAGCATAGCTTATCAAACTACGAACCTCGATAATCAGCAGCTCAGTAGCCTTCCTTCAGCAAAATGATGGCTATCTAATCAGATTAAATCTTAAGTTAAAGAAAAATAGGCTGAAAAGCATTTTAGGCTCTTACTGCAAAAGCTTGTGGCTTTATTACCTGATTCGGCAAAGTAAAAAACTGATAATAAGCTTTTAAGGCGCCCTTTAGGCAATCATACTCTTAAAAAACCAGGCCCTTCAGTAAGAGAGACAGCTGAGAGAGACATAAATTTCTTCTTGAAATTACAGATTTAGCTTTTAAAACCTGCAAAAACAGAAGATTTTAAGAATATAATGATTGAGAGGCAATTTTTTCACGACGTTCGCGAGCTATCCGAGAAATTTTATTCCAATTGCCCATTAATCCCATCGCACTGCGCATTTCTTTTACAGTGGCATTAGAAACCTCGATCATTTTCTGAGTCCCTTCATAAATAATCTCTTCGACCAAGCCCTTCTCTTCAGCAAAATATTGGCGTCGCTCCCGTAGAGGCTCTAAGAAAAGATTTAAAGCTACAGCTAATTTTTCTTTTACTTCTACGTCCCCCACCTTGCCCTCACGATAGCGTTTTTTTAAATCTTCAACTTCGCTTTTATCCTGATTGAAAATTGCATGAAAAGTAAACACAGGATTTCCTTCCACTGTCCCGGGTTGATGAGCATGAATTCTATTAGGATCGGTATACATGCTTTTTACCTTTTTTTCTACGGCCTTTTTATCATCTGACAAAAAGATACAGTTGCCTGCAGATTTGCTCATCTTTCCTTTATTATCAATGCCTACTAAGGTGGGTACCTCACTGATAGAGGCTTCAGGCATAGGAAAAACTTCACCATACAATTGATTAAATCTACGAGCTATGTCTCTTGCCAGCTCAACATGGGCTTCATTATCTTTCCCCACGGGCACTACATGGGCACGGGGCATGAGAATATCGGCCGTTTGCAGAACAGGATATCCTACCAAACCAAAGGGCACACTCTCAGGATCCATATGGGCATTGCGGGCCATTTCCTTCAAGCTAGGTAAGCCTGTTAGGCGATTTAAAGAAATCATCATTTCAAAAATAAGATTCATTTCATAAACGGCCGGTGTAGCTGATTGAAGATAAATAGTGGTTTTAGCAGGATCGATACCACAAGCTAAGTAATCTAAGACCATCTCTTTAAGATGCTCACGCATCTTTAGAATATCTTCTTTGGTTGGCTTAGTCGTTAACATATGGAGATCGGCGATAATCAGGTAACACTCATAGTGCTCTTGATAAGCTACTCGGTTTTTTAATGAACCTACATAATGGCCTAAATGTAGAAGACCTGTCGGACGATCGCCAGTAAGGATTCTTTTCTTAGCGTTTTGAGACATATCTATTATCCTTTAAAAATTCATTTCGATTTTTATTAATCCTATTTGATTAGCAAGCTCTACTAAAATGACTAGCAAAGAAAAAATTATGGCCCCTATTAACCCTTCTTTTCCTCCACCCACTTGATAAGAAGAAGGCCAAAACAGCCTATAGCGCTTAGACCATGCCATCAGGGGCGGAAATAATCCTAATAAAATCACAACCCCAAAAGCACCGGCATACTCTAAAGCGACTAAAAAGATACGAGGACCAGATAAAGCAAAAACTAACGGCGGAATAAATGTACAGGCAAATAAAGCTGCCTGCCCTTTATGTGTTTTTTCTATCTTTAAAGCATCTTTAAGGCAATCAAAGAGGCTTAAAGAAACCCCTAAGAAGCTGGTGAGTATGGCAAAGAAAGAAAAACAACGTGCCACTAAGGCAAGGTGAGTGTTTCCTAAAACTATCGATAGCAGATAGGCCCCGTTAGAGCCATTTTCATAGCCATCTTTTAGCCCATGAACTCCTTTTAAAGGAATGATCCCTAATGTTAGCAGTTCCCATAGAAGATAAACAATAAAAGGAATCAACCCTCCTACCCAAATAGCCATTTTTACGTGCGTAATATTCCTTTCCAAATAGTGGATAAGACTAGGAATAATAATGTGAAAACCAAAAGAGGTAGCCACGATAGCTACCGAAATTAGTAAGTACTTGGGATCCACATGTTTTAATAAGCTGATATCTACACAGGGAGCGAGAAATAGAACCATTATCACATACGCCATGGCTAGCCCTGCCATCAATAAGCGATTAAGATAATCTACCGAACGGGTGCCTTGATGTAAAAAGCAGCTAAAAATGATCAATAAGCAGACCGCTCCTAGCCAGGCAGGTAAAGAATAACCTGTTAGCAGTTTTATGCAATCAATAATGATAGGGCCGCTTCCTGCAAGATAAGCTGTAGTTAAAGAATAGAGCAAAAACAGGTAAGTCACCCATCCAATCCATTCTCCTGGCCGTCCTAAAGTTTGCTTTGCCATAGAAATGATATTTACCTGGCTCCCCATCGCCAGGTTAACTTCGAGTAGCAAAAGAGCTGTATAGGTCATGTAAATCCAAAAAAGCGCTAGGAGAAAAATTGAGGGAAAAAAGCCTGCAAAACCTGTAATTACAGGAAGAGCTAACATCCCTGCTCCTATAGTTGTTCCCGCTACGAGAAGTATTCCTCCCATAAGCTTATACTGGCTTTTAAGCATCCTACTTTTCCATCGTTAAGAGGTTATCGTCTGATATAATTGTAAAATAATAATGCTTACCGAACACAAAATGATCAGCAAAAGCATAGGTTTGCCGCCAGCGATGAATTGAGGTCCTCTAAAGTTTTTATGATAACGTCCTGACCACACCATCAACGCTGGTAAGATGCCAAAGATAATGACAGCCCCAAATCCACCTGCATAGTTGAGGGCTGTTAAAAATACGCCAGGATGAATAAGCGAGAAAAGATAAGGTGGCAGCAGTGCTAGACTACACAAAGTGATTTTCCCGCCCCTTTTTTTTGGAATTTTAAAACCATCCGCTAAAAAATCGACAAAGCTTAACGCCACTCCCAGAAACGAAGTAACAATAGCAAAGAAAGCAAAAAATTGAGCAATATCTCCCACCCATGAAGCCCCTATTACTAGTTTTAAAGCTTGAGTCGCCATCTGCCCTTCGTTGCAGGCTACTCTTAAGCTATCTCTACCTTCTAAAGGTACAATACCTAAAATAAGCCTCTGCCATGCTAGATAAATAATCAAAGGAATAAAGCTACCGATTGCCAATGCTATGCACAAGCGTCGGCTATCCCTTCCTAAATACTGAGTTAAACTGGGTACCAGATTATGAAATCCAAAAGAGACAATCATAGCAGGGATAACGAAAAAAGCTGCTGACCAATCACAGTGTTTTAAAAGCTTTTGATCTACATGGGAACTGCCCATAAAGACGATTAAAAGATAGGTAAGAATCAGTCCGATCATAAGCAAACGATTAAATTTGTCTACTGTCCCTGTTCCATTGTAAATCATAAGACCGAATAGAGCGCTCATTAGGAGCCCCCCTACCCACCTTGGAAGATGAATGGCAAAAAACAGATCAAAAAAATCGGCAAATAGTGCGCCACTGCCTGTTACATAAGCTACCATCAGAGAGTAAAAAAGAAAAAGAAAAACTATCCAACCCACCGCTTTACCCATCTTTCCTAGCGTTCGATCAGCTAAAGATACCACATTAATATCTTCTTCAAACCAAAGATTAGCCTCTAACAGCAATAACCCTGTAGACAGCATAAAGATCCAACAGATGATAAACATGATGACTGAGGGCTTAAAACCCGCTTGCGCGGATAAGACAGGCAAGCCTAACATCCCAGCACCAATACAACAACCGGCCACTAATAAAATAGCACCTAAAATACTCCCTTGAGAAGCAAACGTTTGATTATCCATGTTTTTTCCAGAAAACAAATTAAAAGCTTGGTGATTAATAAAAAGACAAATAGTTAGAAAAAAATTATGTAGGTGATTTATTGTCACCAAAAGAAGGGTAAAAATCTAGAAAAATAAAATCGAGTACTCATAAGGCTTAGCGTAATAAATTTTTAGTATGCTACCACTCTAGTTTTATTATTGAGAAGATAAAAATGAAGCTCCAGCTTAAGAAAATATAGCACTCCCTTGAAATTAAAAAGCTTAGAATTCTTATAAAAAAGTTTTTAATAAGTAAGAGGCTATAGAGGATTTTAACAACCTCTTCAAAATGATAAAGTATAGCGTAAAGATAGCCCCCTTGTTATTTACATTTTATGCAAATGCTTATTAATAATAAAAGCAGGTAAGGGAAACGCTTTAACCTAAAAACAAGCTCTAAAGTGGAAATCGCTTTCACTTAATTATCTGGTTTTCAGATGCTCAGAAAATTTTTCTAAACTCTTTGCTTGAAATGATGCTTTTCCACCCGCCGTTGTTCCTGGCCCATTCTTCCCATGTCATATCCTTCAAAATCGACAAACTTAAAGAAACGCTCAAAAGCAGGAAATTTTTCACAAACTTGGCGAGCCATGCTTTGGGCAATAAAACGATAGGTAGGATGGCCTGCAGCAGCAGAACGCAACTCACACATCCACTGGAGGGCGCGCAAGTTAATCTGAAAATACCATCTTACATTATAAGCCATAGGAACTACATACTGGGCTTCTTCAGGAAATTCCGTCGCGATTGCCTGGTAAGCCTCTTTAGCTTTATGCATGGCCATTGTGTAATCTTCTTCCAAAGAAGTACCCGAAATTTCGGGAGGGATGTAGTAGCCATAATCACAGCCTAGCAACTGGCGTTCTTGCGTAAGTAGACGATGACGATGGAGGTCACGATAAGCACCAAAATCGGTAATAAATTCGAAAGTAAAATTAGCATGTTCAAGAGCACGGGGAGATTTATGTCGCCGATTTTCGCGCGCGTTACAGCCAGCATCTAGGATGCGAATTAACTCTTCTTCTGGTAATCCCAGGCAATGCTGCCACAGATCCACTAAACTTTTATTGCTATGTGAAAATAATAAGGCAGCAGCTACTTTAATTACGGCATCCTGATCATCGCCTATTAAACGAACACCTGGCTCACTACTTTTTTCAGGATATCCTACGTTAAGATTAGCAACCACCTGAAGATCTGTTTGCATAGCTTCAAAAAACCTACAAAAGTTTTCATGGGTCTTGTGGGTAGGTTCAGCCCTACGCACAAAAGAAGGAATTACTTTAGATAATTCATCGCACATTCTTTTTCCAATACCTTGCATTTCCGCTAAATTGTTACAATGGAGCTTATGGATCATCTGCTCATAAAAACGTCCATTGCCGAAAATCCCCATATTAGTCAAGGTTCCTGCAGGCAACAAGCCTCTCAAGCAATCTAATACCTTCGCTCTTAAAGCCGCTGTATAGGCCGTCTTTGAAGCAGTAGGATGATAAGGAAACTTTTCTTCAAACAATTGAGTTAAAGGCGGGATAAGCTTAGAGTAAGTTTCAAAAAGCATATTGCAAGTGTTTACATAGATATCTCGATAAGCAGAAGTCATTAAGATGGGCTCGCGATAAAAAAGGTACTCTCCCTTAACTTTTTGATCAAAATAAATATAGCGTGTAGACTTCTCCAAAGGCGAGCCTCCTATGCGACAGTCTTCAATAAACTTAGCCGATAGCATAGAAACATTTTCAATGGCTATGTGAGCTCCTCCTAGCTCTCCTATAGAGTCATCTCCATATCCATCCAAAATGCGATCATAGAAATTTTGTGCTTTTTTGATAGCTAAAGACTGGTCGTTATCCTGCTCTGAGTGCTCCTTATCTGCCCCGGCAATAGTTAAAAATCCCGATTCTTCTTCATTGGAGATAAATTCTTTAAGTAACAGCGAACGCAGGCCTAAAGTAGAACGCGAGTAGCGTGAAAACAAAGCTCCCTTGATAACCTCAGGAAGATTACGAAGAACGAAAATATGACCACTTGTGTTGGTCACATAACGTTCCAAAATTTTACGTTGGCTTTCTGAGAATTCTTCATAGTCATCTAATAACATACTTTACCCATGAATAGATTTTGCTGGATGGCAAAATTATTGTGCAAACCGAATTCTCTTGCAAGATTAACCTGGAAAAACCACTATAATTAATTAGCAATAGGTTAACCTTTAATAATTTAAATGTAAAATCGTTTATCAACTGATAAGCGGCAGCATTTTTGGCTACCCCTCTTGATGTTTAAATCCTGAAAATAACCGCTGTTCAAAAAAATTGACAAATTCCTGCAACATTCATAACATCCTTTAAAATCTTAAGATATTTTCATAAATTCTTACCTTACAAGGCATAAAACAATGAAAGGTATTATTTTAGCAGGTGGCAGCGGCACGCGTTTGCATCCCCTAACCATAGGAGTTTCTAAACAGCTACTTCCTGTCTATAACAAACCCATGATCTATTATCCCCTCTCTATTCTGATGTTAGCTCATATCCAAGATATTCTTATCATCACGACGGCTGAAGAACAATTTTTATTTAAAAGACTCTTGGGTGATGGCTCGCAATATGGCTTATCGCTAAGTTACGCCGTACAAGCTAAACCAAACGGCCTTGCTGAAGCATTTATTATTGGCCAAGATTTCATTGGCAACGATGCTGTTTGCTTAATCTTAGGGGATAATATCTTCTACGGCAACCAGCTAGAGCCTTTGCTAGAGAAAGCTCTTTCAAAAGCAATTGGCGCTACTCTCTTTGGGTATGAAGTCAAATCGCCCGAACGTTATGGTGTCGCGGAAGTAAATGAAAAAGGCCTAGTGATCTCATTAGAAGAAAAACCTGCCCAGCCAAAATCCAATATTGCTGTCACCGGCCTCTATTTTTATGACAATCAAGTAGTAGAAATTGCTCAAAGTTTAAAACCCTCGGCAAGAGGCGAATTAGAAATTACCGATATTAATCGCATCTACATGGAAAAAGGTCAAGTTTCCCTAAATATCATGGGCAGAGGCTTCGCTTGGTTAGATGCAGGAACTTATGAAAGCTTGATGCAAGCAAGCCAATTTGTACAAGTGATCGAAGAGCGGCAGGGCTACTGTATTGCGGCACTTGAGGAAATTGCTTACCATCAAAAATTTATTTCCCTAGAACAACTTTATGCTTTGGGAGAAAAATTAGGTAAAAGTGGATATGGCCAATATCTGTTAGACATTGCTGAAAAAGAAAATAATATTTTAAAGGGTCATGTATGAAGATAAAAAGAGAGATTAGCAATATTCTTGTTACAGGAGGTTCAGGTTTTATTGGCTCAGCCTTTATCCGCTATCTTCTTAAAAATGTCCCTCACTTTAAAGGCGTATGTCTTAATCTTGATCTATTAACCTATGCTGGCAATCCTCAAAACCTAAAAGAAGTAGAAAACGATCCACGCTATCTTTTCTATCAAGGTGACATAAAGGACGAAGTGTTTATCGAACATCTGTGCCGTAAATATGCGATTAATACTATCATTCATTTTGCAGCCGAAAGTCATGTCGATCGTAGTATTCATGGACCTAAAGAGTTTATTGAGACCAATGTACTAGGTACCTTTCATCTTTTAGAAGTGATCCGCAAGCTCCCTCACATCCATTTCCATCATGTTTCTACCGACGAGGTCTATGGATGCTTAGGAAGTACAGGCTTTTTTACAGAATCAACCCCCTATGCACCCAATTCCCCTTATTCTGCTTCAAAAGCTTCCTCTGATCATCTCGTACGAGCTTATGGAAAAACTTACCACCTCTCTACTTGCATCTCCAACTGCAGCAATAATTACGGTCCTTATCATTTCCCTGAAAAGCTTATTCCTTTGACTATCATTAATTGTCTAAGAAAAAAAACAATACCTGTTTATGGGCAAGGTACTAATGTACGTGACTGGTTGTATGTGGAAGATCATGCCAAGGCGCTTTGGATGTTACTGGAGAAAGGGAATTCAGGAGAAACTTACAATATCGGAGGGGAAGAGGAGTGGCGCAACATCGATCTCATTCATGAAATCATCAAAATCTTTGCTCAGATTAAGCAGATTAATAAAGAGCCTTATATTGAACTCATTGAATACGTGCAAGATCGCCCAGGGCATGACTTCCGCTATGCCATTGATTGCTCCAAAATTAAGAAAGAAATCGGCTGGCATCCTGATCATAACTTCTTCCAAGGCATTAAGGAAACTATCCTATGGTACATCAATCATCCTCTTTGGATTGAAAATGTTCAATCGGGCGCTTATTTAAAATGGATAGACACCAACTACGCAAACCGTTCTTAAGACAATTTTTTGCACAGAACAAGAATTGGAAAAAAGAACGCCTTTAGAATTTATGATATTCTTCCTGATTAAAACAGCTTAAGAGAAATTTTAAACACACTTTCAAATTGGGAATAGATTAACGCTCACATGCCAATGAAGCTCAAAGCAAGGTATAGGTGAGAGATTAATTCAATCTTGTACAAGCCATAAAAGCCACCCGCTCTTTAGAACATATTCATACCTATCTATCTCCCAAGCGAAAGATGAATATAATAAAAATAAAGGAAAAACTACTTATTTCTCACATTCCTCAACTAAAATTTAATTTGCTGGTTGTTAAGGCCTTATAAAATTTAATCCTTAAACTTAAATTTTACAACTTACTCATATTCAGAAAATTATAAAAAATTAGTGGAGAATATGGGTTATTTAATCTGATGGTTTAATTGCTGCCAGTAATTTCTTTAGCTCCCTCCGTGCAAAAGTTATAGATTTTAAATTATCATTTATATTTTTGCTTGTAATAAAATAAGCTGATCAGGAAAATTCATTCCATCGCCTTACAAAGGTGATTTTTTAAATATTTGTTAAAAAATGGAGATTTTATGATTTCTGGTATTCCTCCTCGTTCTTTAAATGATTACGCTAATTTAACTAATCTTATCGAAGAAAAAAGAAAAATGGATAGTGAATCAAATGAGAATGATCCTTATGACCTTGGCTTGGACATAAAAGAACATCCTGCCGAAGAAAACCTAAACCCTCTTGAAAATCCAGTACCTTCTGGCAATCCCTGTGTTTACTCGGCAACTTGTTCATGTCACCGTACATGTGGCGGCGGCTGTCACTAGTTTTATCAATATGCCTATAGCTTAAAGCTACTGGCATATACGTAACCCCTAAAACATCCCCTCAATAGTTTTTTTTGATGGGATAGATTCATAGATAGATTCTATCTATGAATCTATCTCTTTATGTATATATGAAACTACTATTTTCTGGCGATAAATGCAAAGCATAGCAAATTATGCCTACGGATAGAAGTTTACTAAACTAATTGCAAAAGATTTGCAAAGATAGGATTTTTTAGCTATGGATAATTCCTTGATGATAAATATAATACAAAGGATGAAAGATCCTTCTGCCATTAAAGCTTTCATGCAAGTTAATGCTAATCCTGACCCGATTATTCCTCATCATGCTTCTTGGGATGACCTAAGCCTTGCAGGAGGATATCCGAGCTTAGTTTTACTATTTTCTGCTATGCAATCTAAAGGCTTAGTAAAAGAAGACATTGTCCACCCATATGTCTTAAAAATCAAAGAGTCTATCGAAACAAAAGGCATTTCCGATCTTTCCTTATTCAGTGGAGCTAGTGGAATTTGTTTTGCTCTGCAACAAGCTACTTTGGAAGGCAATCGCTATCAACGCATGTTGCATAGCCTCAATAACTTTATGCTAGAAAGAATCGAAAAATTCTATTTGGAGCCTTTAAAAACAAAGTTAGCTCATAATCAATCGGTCCCTTCGCATCTCTACGATGTCGTTCAAGGTCTTGCTGGCGTGGGTCGCTATGTTCTTGAGAATCTTTCCCTCCCTCATTTTTATGAGCTTGCTCAAAGTATTACTAAAGTTTTCATCAGTCTTACTCACCCTTTATCAGTGGAAGGCCACCATGTGCCCGGATGGCATCTTTCTTCTACAGACATTCTTAATGCACACAACGATTTTTGTAAAAAAGGAAATTTTAATTTAGGTTTGGCTCATGGTATCCCTGGAGTTTTGTCATTTTTTGCTATTGCTTCCTTGCGAGGCATTAACATAGAAGGCCAAGCAGATGCAATGAGGCAGATTGCTTTGTGGCTTCGCAAGAAATCTTTTATTCGGCAAGAGATGATTCAGTGGTCTCATTCGATTTCTTTTGAGGACGAAATACAAGAAAAGATAGGGTTCAATAAACCTTCCAAAGATGCGTGGTGTTATGGCGTTCCAGGAATCGCCCGAGCTCTATTTCTTGCCGGTAAAGCATTAAAAGATGAGGAATTAAAGTCATTTGCTGCTACAGCCTTTCGTGGTATTTTTCAACGTAAACGTGAAGAATGGCAACTGTTAGGGCCAATGCTTTGCCATGGGATTTCTGGACTTTTATTGATTACTCATACAATGGCTCAGGAGGAGGGATGTGGAGACCTTTTTTCTAAAGTAAATGAATTAAAGCAAATTCTCTTTTCCTCTTATGATCCTGAAGCGCCTTTCGGCTTTAAAGATATAGAATTTTGCAGCCAAGGAGGACAAGCTGAAGTAAGTAAAGCTGGCTTTCTTGAAGGTACCACAGGAGTTTTATTAACTCTTCTTTCTCTTTCTTACCCGACATCTAAATGGCATTTACCTTTATTGATTCATGAATAAAAATCCCTTTATTCCTGCCCCATTTTTTCTCATTCGCACACCTTTGTGGCCAGTGGAAGATTACGAACGGATTCTTGCTAAAGAAAATTGGAGTAAGGTCTTGCTGGATCTTTATAATACGCATGAATTATTGCGTGAAGCCATAGCTATTGCTTCTCCTTCACTTTATAGTTCGTTGAAACAAAAGCCCCTTAAAAATCCTCAGCAAGTCGCAACCAGTCTTCTAAATTATGTTATGCGTATGGCTACAAGAGCCACGCCTTTCGGGCTTTTCTCCTTCGTGATGAGCGGCTCTTGGACTAATACAACTGAAGTTTCTTTTAATTTGAAACAAATTTATAAAAGAGTAAGGCCTGACATGGAATGGGTCTTTTCTTTAATCCAACAATACTATAAAGATGAGAACCTTTTTGCATCTTTATCGATACAAGCTAACCGATTAGCATGGTTAAATGGTGATAGATATTTTCTCAATTATATACGTCAAACGGAAAACACATTAAGCAGCTCGTCGAAAACGATTTCAGTTCGTGCAACCTCTCTTGTTAGAAGCATTCTAAATCTTGCCCAGGAACCTATAAAAATCGATGATTTATGGAAAATCCTCCAGACTTCCACAGCCTTACTTGATCGATCAAAAACACTAAAAGTCATTCAAGAACTCTTAAATCAACAGTTCCTACTACCAGGCATTCTACCTTCTCTATTAAGCCACTCTCCCTTTGAGGATCTGATATCTCATCTTCCACCTTCCATTCAGATCGAAAATATTTCTAAAAACATTCAAGATTATAATAGCCTCCAACCAGGAAAAGGAGAAGCGGTACTTCAACAATTGCAAAAAGAAATGTCCGTAATGGCTCCAGCCAAGACTTTTTTACAAGTTGATTTGGCTTCTAAAGGTCAAGAACCACAGATCTCTAAAAATGTTCTGGAAGAAATAGAAAAAGCTATTGGAGTACTATGGAAAATTTCTGCTCGAGAAGCTCATCTTTCTCCTCTAAAGAAATACCGAGAAAAATTTATTGAAAAATATGGATTTCATAGAACAGTTCCTCTTATGGAATTAATAAGTGAAGAAAGAGGCTTGGGTCCCCTTGAGAAGCATCAAATGCTAGGATCTTCTGGATTGCAATCAAAGTTCTCTCAGCAATGGGATAAATGGCTTAATAAAGAATGGCAGAAATGTTTGCATGAAAAAAAACAGGAAATTGTTATAACTGAACACTTGATTGATGGCCTCTTTGATCTTGCGCAAGAACTCACCCCTAATCCCAGTGAGGCTCTTCTTTCTTTGGATGTTTTTTGTAAAATTTTCGCTGATTCTACCGAGCAAATAGACAAAGGAAATTTTCTCCTCCTCATTTCCCAAACTATGTGGGAAGGAGGAAGTACGTTAGGTCGATTTTTAGACCTTCTGGGAAATAATGTAGAAGCAAAGCTCCAGAAATTTCTTCATGAAGAAGAGCAATTGGAGCCTAACTCCCTCTTTGCCGAACTTTCCTATTGGCCATCAAGTATACGTAGCGCCAACGTAGCTATTCAGCCATGTCTTAGATCTCATCGATTAGATATTGACGCAAAAACTCAGGAGGCAGGCTCTCTTTCATTGGATGATATCTACGTCGGCAGTACACATAAAAGATTTTACTTAACCACTAAGGAGGGGAAATGTGAGATTATTCCTCGTGTAGGAAACCTTCTCAATCCTATTCAAGCCCCTTCTCCTCTACGATTTATACGAGAAGTACATTTGGATAGATATCAATTGATACATCCCTTTGCTTTTGATAAGTTGATAAAAAATGCTGTTTTTTTGCCTCGAGTACGCTTTCAAAAGACCATTTTATCTCCAGCTCAATGGAATTTAGATGCCGCTCCTATGATTAAAGAGCAAATTGAAAACATTATTTTCATGTTTAATTCATGGGCTGATCAATGGAATCTCCCCCGCCGCTTCTTTATTGTTCACGGCGATCAACACCTTTTGCTCGATCGGCAGCATCCAGCCCATCTTAGCGAAATTGCCAAACAGCTAAAAAAAGGGAAATCGCTGCAATTTATCGAAAATATAGGTTATTCATGGGTAAAAAGTGAGCAAGGGCATCATCTCTCAGAAATTGTTATTCCTTTTTTAAAGAATCCCCTCTGTGCCACAGAAAAGAAATCTCTTGTACCTCTCCCCTATTTTTCCGTACCATTTGAAAGCCGGTGGAAACTTCCTGGAAGTGAATGGTTATTTATTAAATTTTATTTAGAGGATGAAGAAACAGATCGTTTTCTTATACAACATCTGTCAGGCTTTGCTAAGTGTGTGCAACAAGAAATTGAATGTGTTGGATGGTTCTTCATTCGATATGGAGATCCCGGAAAACATCTACGTTTTCGCTTACAAATTAAATCCTGGGAGTTGCTCTCTTATACTTTATCTCGCTTAGAACAAGTATCTAAGGCTTGGATGAAAATGGGGTTAATCAAAAATGTAGCTTTAGATACTTATGAAAGGGAAATTGAGCGATATGGAGGGCTAAAATTAATGGACGCTGCAGAGGCTGTGTTTTGCGCGGATACGCTTTCTACAATAGATCTTTTAAATTCTTTTATGAATAAGAAATTCACCTGTCACCCTTTTATTGTTCAGGCTCTTATCGTCATCAATTTTCTTAAAGATTTTGGTTTAACTCAACGAGAAATTTGCTCTCTTATCAATTATCCGGAAGAAGATCGGAGTGAACTTAAAGGTTTTCGCGAGCACAAGAAACAGCTAGTTGAATTGGCTAAAGCTTTAAAGACGAATTTTGAAAATCAATTGCCCTCGGAAATTGCAATCATTAAAAAAGCTTCTACGTTACGTGTTCATGCTATAGAATCTTTTTGCTTAGAAGCTGAAAGTATCTCTTATGATACACGATTAGAGATTTACAACAGTATGTTGCACATGCATTGTAACCGTTTAGGATTTGATGCTAAAATAGAAAAACGTGCTCGTCTTTATGCTTATCAAACATTACTTCAACTGCAACATCTCCAAGAAGAGATATAATGTTTGAAACTGAAAACAAAGGCACTTTCTCATGATAATTTCGTAGTAATCTTTTTTAAAATCTTTCTTACTTATAAATTAACGTTCAGTGTATTGATGCCTCAAGGGACAACCTAGACACACAGCAAAGATTTTTATTAAAAGAGATAATTATACGCTTTCAAACAACTCTTCATGCAAGGATACACTTTAAAGAAACGGTGCTCTCAACTACAAAAGCAGTTAATAAGAAATTGAATTGGCCTTCAAAGTAAGGAGGTAGTTTTTTAAAGTGTTTAAGCTCCTTCAAAAGCAAGGAAATAAGCAGCACTCCAATTATTCGCCCCAAGCATATAGCCTATAATCTCCCCTTAAGTTGGGGTTATCATCCTGCAGATAGGACATTTATCCGCATGAGGATGACGAGCAGAACAGTATTCACGCGCAAAATAAATGATTTGGAGATGTAATTTATTCCAAGTTTTTGGAGGGAAAAGGAGCTTAAGATCTTTTTCTACTGCTGCAATTGTTTTTCCCTTGCTTAGCCCCCAACGTAGGGCGCATCGATAGATATGAGTATCTACTGGGAAAGCAGGTTTGCCAAAAGATTGACTTAAGACCACAGAGGCAGACTTATGGCCAATGCCTGGCAAGGCTTCTAATTCCTCAAAAGTATCAGGCACCTTGCCTTGATATTTCTCTGCAAGGATTGCTGAAAGACGATGGATAGCAGCAGCCTTACGTGCAGAAAGCCCACAAGGACGGACAATCTTTTGAATATCTTCTATGTCTAACTGTGCCATCTTCTCGGGCGTATCGGCTTTAGCAAAAAGCTTAGGGGTCACTTGATTAACGCATTTATCGGTACATTGAGCAGACAATAGCACAGCTATGAGGAGGGTATAAGGATCTTTATGTATAAGAGGAATAGGAGGATTAGGATAAAGCTTGTTTAATATTGTAAAAATTTTGGCTGCTTTTTCTTTTCTATCCATCTAATCATTTACCGATGCAAAATGTCGAAAATATGGCGGATAATATATCTTCCGAAATGTTTGTTCCAATAATTTTCCCCAGTTCAGCTAAGCATTGCCGCATGTCCAGCGATAAAAATTCTGGAGAGATATTCTCCTTTAAACCTGATAGGACATTTTGGCCTGCTTGAATAGAGAGGTGTAGGGCTTCTCGATGGCGGACATTAGTAATCAACACCTCCTCTTTAGAAGGAGGTCCTTCTTTCCAGATGACAGAGTCGATCACCTGCCGTAATCTATCGAGTCCCGTTTTTTGTTTTGCCGATAAGGGCACTACATAGGGTAGATGAGCGATAACAGGTAAAGATACATGTGGCAAATCGATCTTATTCCATATCACAATCGTCTTAGCAGCAGGGACTTCCTTAAGCAAAAAGTGATCCTGTTCCTCGATCCCTTTTGTAGCATCTAACACAAGAAGAATAAGGTCAGCTTGCCCCATAGCTTCTTTGGAGCGGCGAATGCCCTCTTGCTCAACCAGCTCATCTGTCACCCGAATCCCTGCTGTATCTAGCAAGCGCAAATTAAGCCCATTTAAACGTATTTCATCTTCGACAATATCGCGTGTTGTTCCAGGAAAATGAGAGACAATCGCCCGCTCTTTATCGAGGAGTGCATTCATTAAAGAAGATTTGCCTACATTGGGACAACCTACCAAACAAAGTGAAATTCCTTCCTGTAATATTTTTCCGTCGCGAAATGTGTTAAAAAGAGATTGCATATCTACAACAACAGCCTCCAAATCCTGGTAAATCTCTTCTAGTGTAGTAAATTCAAGCCCTTCTTCGGGAAAATCAACCCAGGCCTCTAAAATAGCGGCGATCAAGGTGAGACGTTCTTGAAAGCCTAGCACTTTCGCGGATAGGGAGCCTTTTAGCTGACTTTCTGCTGCCTGAAGGGCATATTCATTCTTAGCACCAATCAAAGATTGTACTGCCTCAGCTTGCGCCAGATCTAGCTTACCATTCATAAATGCTTTAAAAGTAAATTCGCCCGGACGAGCGGCTCTTGCACCTGCTTTTAATATAACTTCTAATACATGGCGAGTAATCAAGCTACCCCCATGGCATTGCACTTCCACAGTATCTTCTCCTGTATAAGAGCGGGGTCCACGCATGACCAAGAGCAACACATCATCGATAAACTGATTATTCAAGTCGCGTATTTGACCATAATGAGCCGTATGGGACTTATAGCTATGCACAGGACCGGAAAAAACTTTCTTTGCTACGTCAAAAGCTTGATTGCCCGATATCCGGACAATCGCCACTCCTCCTTCTCCCGGGGGGGTGGCTATAGCAGCAATTGTCTCGCCAGGTACATAAGGTTGATGTATAAAATCCATAGATAAAAAAATTGTAAATTACTAAAAAATAATACAATATGCCAAGCTTTAAATCAAGAAAGCAGCTACTAGCTTTCAAATAATCTTCTTGAAAGCCAGCTTATTTTGTGATATTTTACCTGCATGCAGAAATTAATTTTTCTGCTAACTTTTTACCCTTTTCCCTATCTCTAAAGGAATTCTTTCATTTTTTACTATTTTTTTCTAAAGAACTATTAACTAATAAAATTGAGAATTTAATGGACCTTTACATCATGCCAAGTTTAGAAAGGACCAATCAAATTTTCACCTTGTATGTTGTATTTCCCTTTATCATACTTTTAGGCCTCTATTTCACTATAAAACTTCGTGGCTTTCAAATTGCTAGGCTCAAAAACAGCTTTGGTTATTTACTTAAACAACAAAAAAACGCACAAGGAAATATTAGCTATTTTGAAGCCATTTCTACCGTATTGGCAGGAAATTTTGGCACCGGCAATATCTCCGGTATGGCTATAGCCCTCTCAACAGGTGGGCCAGGGGCTTTGATATGGATGTGGATCATTGCTTTTTTTGGCTCAGCTATCCAATATTCGAGCTGTATTTTGGGCGTCAAATATCGCCAGAAAGATGAAGGTGGAGAGTATGTAAGCGGCCCTATGTACTATCTAAGTAAAGGGCTTGGCTTAAACAGTCTAGCTAAAATATTTTGCGTTTTCACCCTATTTGCTGCCCTAGCTGTAGGTAATTTTGCTCAGATCAATTCCATGACGCTTCCTATCCAAAAGATGGGCTTTCCCCCTTTATTGTGCGGCTTTATATTTGCTTTCTTTATTGGACTCGTCTTATTAGGCGGCATTCAAAGAATCGCGCGCTTTGCCTCCATCATTGTGCCCTTAAAAGCTTTTTTATATCTTACTTTTACTTTGATTATCCTCTACTTAAATCGTGAGAAAGTCTGGCCTGCTTTGCAATTAATGTTCACCTCTGCTTTCAACTTTCAAGCAGCAGCGGGGGGTATCATAGGAATTAGCACCTTAAAAGCCATTACTACTGGCTTTAACCGAGCAATTTTTGCTACAGATGCAGGTACCGGAATTGTACCCATTTTACAAGCAAGTGCACGTACAGAACATCCTGTAATCGATGGGCTTGTATCTCTTGTGGCTCCTTGTATGGTTTTGATTGTATGCACGATGACAGGCCTTGTTTTATTGACTACGGGTGCTTGGCAGCACGGTGATCTACAAAGCACCAATATGGTCACTTATGCTTTTCGTATAGGCCTGGGACATCAAATCGGTGAATATGTGGTCATCATAGCCCTAATTATGTTTGGGTTCACTACCATTCTTGCCTGGGCTTACTGTGCCACACAAGCGATCACCTATCTAGGAGGGCATCGTTTTGCACGCCCCTTTACCTATCTTTATATTTTACTGATTCCCCTAGGAACTTTAATTCAGATAAATTTAGTATGGGATCTTGCTGATCTATGCATTACTTGTATGCTAGTTGTTAATCTGATAGGCATTGCAGGTCTTGCTAACGAAGTAATTATCGATAGTCGGGCCTATTTTAAGGATGATAAATTAAAGGCTAAAAAAAACGCTATAGGCAAAGAAAGCGCTTAATTAAGTTTTAAAAATCGAAAAAAAGCGTTCAGTTGAATGAAAAAGGGCTAAATTTCTAAAATTTTTACACCTTAAGAAGGAATTCTTAAAGGTGTGCCGGGTTTCAGATCATCTGTTTTAAGTTTATTGTAGTTGCGCAAAACCTCAATATCGACCTTAAAGCGCCGAGAAATTTTCCATAGAGAATCTCCTTCTTGAACAATATATAAACGATCTGAAGGAGAAGAAGTAGGTGACTTAGAGGCTTTAGGTGCTAACGTTTGGCTAGCAGGCTTTTTAGGAGAAGAATTAAATGGGGTTGGACTAGGAGATGATAGAGGGGCAAGAGGCTTAGAGGGATTTTCTCGGATTATAGGCCGCTTAAGAGGCGTTTCGGCGGGAGAAGGCCCTAAGACAAAGCGCTTCATGGCGCCATGAGGTAAATTGTTTTCAGGAATCAGATCGCCTGCATACTGGTATAACTTAGCTCCTGCAGCTTTCCATACGTTATCACTGCGTGGCCTGTCCAGCAGGTCTAAAGCATACTTTTCACTCTCAGAAGTTTTATCTTCTAATAGTGCTAATAAAGCCACTACATGATAATCATCCAGTTTATTCAAAGCAAACTCTCCATCTACTTTCAATAGTAGATAAGCCGCATGTTTGGACTGACAATCTATATATTCTAATAAAAAACGTTGCCTTCTAGCAGCTGAAAGATCTTGGACAATTTTTTGCTGCTCGGCAAAGCCTGACAGCATGCCCCATGTACCATCCAATAGCATATTTTGCAGCTCTATTTTACTTATTGGCACTTCAGCTCGATTAAAAAGCCATTCTACAGCAAGAAACTCTGAAGTCATAAAAAAAGCATCGGATAAACTAGCATCCTCCCGATCTTTAAATTTTTTAAGCTGCAAAAATAGCCCTTTGCTGGTTAAAGGCCATCTTTCAGTGTTAGCAAATTGGATAACCGCTTGAAAATTTTCGTCCGATAATCCTGGATATACAGTAATGATAGCTGGTTGCCCACTTCTAAGCTGGCCATAGATAATCGAACGTTGCTGAGCCAAAGGTTGATGGCCCAATAAAGCACGCGATAAATCGAAATGATGAAATGCAACCAAGCAAGCTAGCGCAATATCCCTTTGAGTATAACCATTTTCTATCAGCTGATGATTTGAAAGCCTAGTTATCAATTGATCGAAAGACAAAGAACGAAAATAATGGATTAATTCAATATTTCCTTTTGTGCTAGCTAAAGGAGCTTGTTGTTCTTGTTTTAAGGCAGGCTTTTGCTCAAAATAAAGGGGAGGCGGAGCATCTTTAATAAACCAATAAAAGCAGAGGGAAAGGAGAATAATATTTAAAGCTCCACTAGCGGTTAAAACTAGGATAAGCCTGCGTATATACTTTAAATGAAGATTATCGAGATTCATTGCAATCGTGACTCAAGGGAAAGAATTTCTTGCAGCAGACTTTTGGGTAATCGGTCACCCAACATTTTGAAGTAAGCTTTAGTTTCCTGCACCTCTTTTTTCCATTGTTCTTTATCTATATGAAAAAGGTTTGCCAGGGCATCTTCTGTGATAGGCAAATTACTTAAGTCAAGAGCTCCAGGGCTAGGAACATAGCCTAAAGGTGATTCAATTGCATGGTTTACGCCAGCGCAACGTTCAAAAATCCATTTTAACACACGAATATTTTCACCATAGCCTGGCCAAAGCCACTCACCCTTCTCTCCTTTTCTAAACCAATTAACGTAAAAAATTTTGGGTAATTTTCCAGAATGAGTCTGTTTTTCCATAGAAAGCCAATGAGCAAAATAGTCTCCCATATTATATCCGCAAAATGGCAGCATAGCAAAGGGATCGCGCCGTAACTTACCTACCGTTCCTGTAGCAGCGGCAGTCATCTCTGATGAGACAGTCGCACCAAAAAAAACACCATGCTGCCAGCTAAATGATTCCAAACACAGAGGTTGCAGAGAGGAACGTCTACCACCAAATACAATGGCGGAAATGGGCACCCCTTTTGGATCTTGCCAAGCTGGGTCCATAGCTGGGCACTGAGAAGCTGGCACGGTAAAACGAGAGTTTGGATGTGCAGCTGCAGCTTTAGAGGTAGGAGTCCAATCCTGGCCTAACCAATCCTTTAAATGCTTAGGTATCTGTTCTGTCATTCCTTCCCACCACACATCGCCTTCCTCTGTCAAGGCCACGTTGGTAAAAATGCTATTGCGTTCAATGCTCCGCATAGCCTGAGAATTAGATTTCATCGAGGTGCCTGGTGCCACGCCAAAAAAGCCTGCTTCCGGATTAATAGCATATAAATGCCCATCGGTGTCAAATTTCATCCAGGCAATATCATCACCAATGGCTTCCACCTTCCAGCCGGGGAGGGTAGAGGTCAACATGGCTAAATTTGTTTTTCCACAGGCACTAGGAAAAGCTGCGGCTATATATTTTTTCTCTCCATGAGGGTTAGTAATCCCTAGGATAAGCATGTGTTCTGCTAGCCATCCTTCATCCCTTGCCATAACTGAAGCAATACGTAAAGCAAAACATTTTTTACCTAAAAGAGCATTCCCTCCATAGCCACTCCCGAAAGACCAAATGGTACGCTCTTCAGGAAAATGTACAATATATCGATGATCAGGATTACAAGGCCAAGGGGTGTCTTTCTCCCCCTTAACCAAAGGCTTTCCTACAGAATGGATACAGGGTATAAAAGAGCCACTCTCCCCTAACACATCCAACACTTTTTGACCCATACGAGTCATAAGGTGCATACTGACGACGACATAGGGCGAGTCTGTAAGCTCTACTCCTATATGGGAGATATCAGATTCTAAAGGACCCATGCTATAAGGAATAACATACATGGAGCGTCCTCGCATACATCCTTTAAAAAGAGCTTTCAAAGTTTTTTTCATGTCCTGAGGATCGCGCCAATTATTGGTAGGCCCAGCATCTTCCTTATTTTTTGAACAAATAAAAGTACTTTCTTCTACACGCGCGACATCGCGGGGATCGGAACGGCAAAGAAAACTATGGGGACGCTTACTAGGATTAAGTTTAAGAAAAGAGCCAGCTTTTAACATTTGCTCACATAGCTGGTCATACTCAGCTAAAGAACCGTCGCATAAAATAAGGCGATCAGGTTGCGTTAATTGCCGCATCTCTTCAATCCATTCGTTAAGACGCGGATTTTGAATTTTCATATTCCCACCCTTTAAGCACCCTTATTCTCATCTAGCTAAGCCTAACAAATTTAATAGGTATCACTAAGGATGAGTATGGATTTATCTTTTATCTAAACAAGCTTAATAAGTAAGGTAGGAGAAAATGAAAAATATGAATTCTAACACGACACGATTGCTTGATAACCATTTATCTCATTTTTAGCATTCTCTTAAAAGCATCTAAGATTTTTTTAAATGTTGGGTCTCTTGAGATCTTGAGATTAGCTTGGTTAGCTTTAAACTTTGCCTGCTAATGCTTACCTATTTACCTATCATTTACAGTTGTTTACGTCTTTTAAATTTATCCAAATATTCTAGGGCTTTTCCTGTGCCCAAACATACGGCAAGTAAAGGATTTTGAGCGATGATGACTGGTAAGCCAGTCTCTTTAATCAAGGCTTTGTCAATTCCTTTAATTAAAGCCCCCCCTCCCGCTAAAACCATGCCTCTTTCCACCAAATCGGCCGCTAATTCAGGAGGACACTTTTCTAATGTCAGCTTAACGCTCTCAATAATTTGTTGAATAGGTTCAGCTAAGCATTCTCTAATTTCTACGGAATTAATTCTTTTGGTTACAGGCAGCCCTGCCACTTGATCGCGTCCGCGGACCTCCATCTCTAGCTCGTTGCCTCCCAAGGGATAAGCTGACCCAATGGTCATCTTAATTTCTTCCGCAGTTCGAGGACCGATCATCAAATTGTAAGTGCGGCGCATATAATTGACAATGCACTCGTCAAACTCATCACCTGCAATCCTTAAAGAACGGGATTCTACAATGCCCCCTAAAGAGATAATAGCAATTTCTGTCGTCCCTCCTCCAATGTCAATAATCATATTAGCAGAAGCTTCATGGACAGGCAAATCGACCCCAATGGCTGCAGCCATAGGCTCCTCTATAAGGATGACCTCTTGAGCACCAGCATGCAGGGCAGAGTCCTCTACTGCACGCTTTTCTACTCCTGTGATACCTGAAGGAACAGCGATAAGAATTTTAGGTCGAAATAAGCTACGTGAAGGTGTCACACGTTTAATTAAAGCTTTAAGCATACCTTCGGCAATTTCAAAGTCCGCAATAACCCCGTCTTTCATCGGCCTGACGGCATGTATCTTACGAGGAGTCTTGCCTAACATCGCTTTTGCTTTTTGGCCGACAGCCAGAACTTCATTAGTAGTAGAATCAACCGCCACAACGGAAGGCTCTGCTAAAACGATGCCTTTTCCTCTAACAAAAACTAAGGTGTTAGCTGTTCCAAGATCGATACCAATATCATTTGAGAAGACGCCACGGAACTTAGTAAGCTGCCCAAAAGCAGAACGGGCCATTTTACTGAAGTTATCTTTGATTCCTAATTGATTTTTCTTACTCATGTGGCCTCTATTGTACCTTTTATGTTTGCAACAACTCCAACACCTCTTCCCAAGTCAATTTCGAGATAGCTTCGTCATCGGAGCTTACGACTTTTTTCACAAGACCTTTTTTACGATTCTGCAGCTCCATGATTTTTTCTTCGATGGTATTGAGTGTCACCAATTTATATGCTGAAACGGCATTTTTTTGTCCAATCCTATGCACACGATCTGTTGCCTGATTTTCTACGGCCGGATTCCACCACATATCATAATGAATGACTGTATCAGCTCCGACAAGATTTAGTCCAGTACCTCCGGCCTTTAAAGATACTAGAAAAACAGGGATATTTTGATCTTCGTTAAATTTTTTTACAATATTTAAACGATTCTTACTCGCTCCATCAAGATATTCAAAAGGTATACCTTGCCTTTGTAAATCTTCACGCATGATATTAAGCATGCGCGTATATTGGCTGAAAATGACAGTTTTATGCTTTCCCTCTATAAGAGTTTGTAGCAACTCCATCAACATATCGTATTTAGAAGAATCACCCATTTCCGCTTTGTCTTTAGCAAAGATTGCTGGATGGCAACAAATCTGTTTCAAACGAGTCAGGGTAGCCAGCACATGAATCTGAATTTTTTCAAAGCCCTCCCGCTTGACTAGCTTAGAGAGTTCTTCTCTTGCCGAGGCGGCATAAGAATGATAAAGCTCGCGCTGAGCCTCTGAAAGATGGCAATGATAGACAATTTCAGAGACAGGCGGTAGCTCGGAAAGAACGTCTTGCTTCATGCGCCGTAAAATGAAAGGAGAAACTTTGTGGCGTAAAATTTCTAGTTGGGAGCCGGCAGGCTGGGAAGGATGCCGTATATATTTTTCCACAAACCTTTCATAAGTGCTGAGCAAGCCAGGCATTAAAAAGTCAAACAAGCTCCATAGCTCATCTAATGAATTTTCTATAGGTGTACCTGTGAGGATTAGACGATGAGCGGCCTGTATCATTTTTACTGATTTGGCATTGCGGGTTCCACGATTCTTAATATGCTGGGCCTCATCTAGAATGCAATAACCGAACTTAATAGTAATATAGAAATCTACATCCTTTTGTAAAAGGCTATAAGAGGTAATAATGACATCGAAGTCTCGAATAGAGGTTAATAATTTTTTACGTTGCGTAGGAGTGCCATCTACAGCTAATACTTTAAGCTGAGGGTTAAACTTACCAATCTCTTCTTTCCAATTATAAACCAAAGAAGTAGGGCAAACAACGAGAGAAATAGCTTTTGGATGCTCAAGTTTATGCTGCGTAATTGCAATAATCGATTGCAAAGTTTTTCCTAGGCCCATATCGTCAGCTAGGATACCGTTCAAATGCATGTCACGTAAACGATTAAGCCAGCTTACCCCTTCATTTTGATAGGATCTAAGCGAGGCTTGAATATTTTTAGGAATAACACTTGTGCAAGGAATAGCCATGCCTAACATCTGCTCTTGAATGAGTTTTAGCTTAGGACTCATGGTAATATCTAGCGGTAAACCTTGGTAAGCCTTGACATCGATACTTGATAAGCTCCACAAAGGGCAAACCTGTACATGGTCTGCTAGCTGTTTAACCCCTATATCATCTAGTAATTGGATAATTGGCGCCAATTTATCAAGCTCTAAAACGAGAATTTTATGCGATTTAGAAGCTGAATCTTTCTTTTTAGTGCTCTTTTTTCGTGCTAGCTCTACAAAAGCACGCTTTGTCGATAAACATTCCCACAACATATCTAAAGTAAAGCCGTTTAAATACCCATTCACCTTAATGTGCACTTCATACTGATCAATACGCTCGGTTTCTTTAAGGTGAATTTTGAATTGAGTCTCTTCATAAATGAATTGATCTAAAAGATTTTCAGGGCAATTAAATTTAATACGATCTTGATTATGAGGAATAGTATCGGTCATAAATTCAATAATTTTTTTATCTGTTTTAGCAATAAAAAAACCGGTCGAGGGATCATAAATAAAATCTTGAAAGAGTTCTCGTAAGATTTTTTGCTCTTCAGTCAAATTACGTGCTAAAATTCCTTCTTTGGTGACAAAGGGTAAGATGTGATTAGGATTAATTTGCGAGGGAGCCGCTGGTACAACAATATCATCATAAATAAATTGTAAAGCTGCTTCTAGCTCACCATTTAAATAATTTATATCGCAAATAGCACGTAGTTTACCCACAAAAGGCAGGGTTACAAAGCGATCGATAATCTCACGATTATAAATATCTGCATAACGCATAAGCTCAGGTAAAGAATTTTCTACAAAAGTTCCAAAAAGAGCTTCAGGGATAGTTACATCACGAATAGCTGGCAAATTACGGAGATGTTTGCGTCGAATACGTGGTTGAAATCTATAATAGTTGTTCTGATACAACAAGCCAGGCTTGGCACATTCAAAGAGGCGCACTTCAGGTAAAGTTACTCGCTGATCATCATCAATCATTAAAGTGGGATTAACCAAGATTTTAGGGCTATCTGCTTTTATATATTCTAATTCAAAACGCAGCTTCCCAAACTGGCCTGAATAGCGTAAAGGCTCTTCCATAGTACCACAATAAAAGCAAGGCAGCAAGGGATGTTCAGCCTCTGCTTCATAGGAGGTATTTAAAGCTTTAGGACGAGCAATAGCTCCCTCATAAGCCTGAGCAAGAAGGTTTCCAAAAGCTTCTAAATCAATGTATATAAGGCGTAAATTGCGATCTTCTTTTATTTCAGGGAAACGCGCAAAATCCATCAGCATTTTAAGAGTTTGGGCACTATCTTCATCAAAAGATTGCAGAGTGAAATAATAACGTTTATTTCCAATGTAAAAAGGCTCTTGATAACACAAAGAATCCAAAAACTCTCGAGCATTGGCGATATTTAAAGGCTTAGAACGAAAGGGCAACCTTAAAGCTAGCTGCACTTCCACATAAGATTGCGTGGAGGTAGGGGCTATATTGGAAAAGATGATAGCCAATTCTGCTTTATCTTGTATTAGCTCTTCTTCGGGAAGAAAAAAAGGAGATTTTCCTAAGACATCCGAAGCACCTACATATTCTATAAGCAGCTCTTTTTGCTGCTTTTTGTTGCGGCGAACCGTTTCTTTATTTTCCGCTTCTTTAAAGGTTTCACGTAAGGTCTCCTTTTCAGATTCATCAATAGCTGGATTTTTGCCTAGATCGGTCTCTTTAGAGTATTTTACAATAGTTTCATCTAGATGCGCTTCTAAATAAAACAAAACAGCAGATAAATGCTGACAGTCATATTGATGAGGGCAATCGCAATCTGAATCTATGGTAGTTGATTCACGCCGATCGATTTCTATTTCACAATTGTAAGTTTTTTCAAAGGCCCCTTGTACTTTACAACTCAAACGGACACGCTGAGCGTCTAAAGTGACGATTTTTGCCGACGAAACTGTCCCCTTTTCATAGAGAGCTTTTCCATCTTTTAATAAAGCAGACGAGTAATCTTGCTTAAGCTTTCGAAAGTTTAGCATGTTATATTCTTAAAAATTTATATTTAATGAAGGGTAAGAGCTACTGTCCACATCGGCGCAGTATATAAAGTTAAGATCATGTTGTCAAAACAAACTAAAATTCGTAAATAAATTCAAGTATTATTATATTTTTTTTTGCCCTACCCTCTACATTTTTAAGAAAAAGTAGAGCTAAAAAAGGCCCCCATTCCCTATCTTTTGCCTTACCTTCCTTGTAATTTATATTTATCCCTGTATAGCTTAAATCCTCACTCATGGTATTTTTTAACTATTTAAAGTCTTTTCCTCTTTACTCCTTAAAGATTTAGTTGCCCATTTTGTAGATTTGGCTAGCATTTTTTGCCTTTGCCACCTCTCTTTTTAAAAATTCTTTAGCTTTTTTTATCTAATGTTCCTTAAAGCTTAAAATCCCCCTAAATAATCGGCTCTAAGCTTACCATGAATCGCTCTATTTCTTAGCCTTTTTGCCTTAAACTTCATAGAGCACCTCTACTTTTTTTCTTTTTATTTTTATGAAAACAAAGAAATCTTATTTTCTGGCAGCCAAAAACATTCAGTATGAATGCAACACGAAAAATCTCCTGTTAATCTTTTAAATTATACAACTTTTGTGGAAGCTAAATAATCCTTAAAGCGTCTCCATCCAAACTTTTTTCTTAAGGGGCCTTTAAATTTTAAAAAGGCCCTCTTCGTACAGCCTTTAGTCACCTCTCTTTTTTTCTTGTTAGAAAAGCTTTATATTTTTATACTTCCACTTCTGCGCTTAAAAATCGTGCGGGTGTAGCTCAGGGGTAGAGCATCACGTTGCCAACGTGAGTGTCGTGAGTTCAAATCTCATCACCCGCTATTGACAAACTTTTTATGCATAGGAAATAGACTGCGGGTGTAGCTCAGGGGTAGAGCATCACGTTGCCAACGTGAGTGTCGTGAGTTCAAATCTCATCACCCGCTACTTTAGCAATATCTTCTTAATTTCCGATTATGATAATTTAAAATTTTGCTCCTTTGAAATAAGTAGTTTTTTCTATTTTCCTCCCCATCTTTTATTATGAGGTATTTTTGTGTCAGCTCAACAAAACGAATATAAAAATGATAACCTTCATGTTATTTTTTCACGTGCACCAGGATGTAAAATAAAACTCGAGATTACTGTCTCTCCTCTAGCAACTCAGGCGGCCTACAAGAAAGCTATTAAAAATGTTAATAAAGAAGTGACCTTGCCTGGCTTCCGTAAAGGAAAGGCTCCTGAAAATTTCATCGTGCAAAATTATAAAGCTCCTGTCGACCAAGAATGGAACGATCTTCTTGTCAACACTGCTTTCCAGGAAGCTCTTGAACTTACCCACGCTTACCCTTTTAGTAGGGATGCCATCCAACGCCCACAAATTAAAGAAATTTCTCTTGAAAAAGGGGCCCACTTAGTCATCGAATATGAAGCAGAGCCACGGGTGCCAAAAGTCAAGCCAGATGAACTGACCGTTAAAAAAGTCCAAAAGGAACCTGTTAGCCCTGCTCAGATCCAAGAAATTTTGCAGCAAATTCAACTTTCGCATGCGACTTGGGAAGATAAGGCAGATCATCCTATTATTGAAGGGGATTACGTTAACTTAACTATTGAAAATATGGATGAAGGCTTTGAAATCTGTAAAGACTCCCGCTTTCAGGTAGAAAAGAGCAAGATAGGAGCATGGTTATACAATCTTCTTATTGGCAAAAATGTTAACGACGTCGTAGAGGGCATGAGTGAGCAAGACTCTACCCATGCACAGACTTGTGAAGATCCTACGCATGATCATTCTGAGCCTACAAATTTCAAGCCTACCCGCTGCAAAATTACCATCACAGCTCATCAACAAGCCCTTCTTCCTGAGCTCAATGATGAGCTAGCTGCCAAAGTCGGAGCTCCTACCGTAGAAGAATTAAAGGCCCGTATTGAAAAAAACTTAGAGAAGCGTGCAGATGAGTATGCCCAGATGGAGCAACGACGCCAAATTGAAAAACAGCTAGCAGAAAAATATCCGTTTGATATTCCCTATTCGTTGACAAAAGAAGATAAAGAATTGCAAATCATGCAAGCGCTTAAAAATATTCGGGCAGCAAACTTAAGCCCCGAGGAGCTTGAAAAAAAATCTGAAGAAGCCAGACAGCAGATCACTCAAAACATTGAAAATACTTATCGCCTATTCTATCTTCTACGCGAGGTAGCCGACGATCATCAAATAGAGGTTTCCCAAGAAGAAATCATGCAAGAGTTTATGAAACAAATGCTCAGCCAAGAGACTTCTCTTATTAACGAATCGATGAAACCAGAAGATATGCGAGCAAGACTGCATAGTTTTTTAATCACTCAAAAAACTAAGGACCTTCTTGTCCAACAAGCCCAGCATATAGATTAATACTTGACTTGCTGAATATTTCATCTTATAAGTTTGAAGAAGCTACAAGAAAGAAGGATTGTTATGAATGAAGAAAGACCAAAAAGCTCATTGACCCCTTATGTGATTGAAGATACTGGGCGCGGCGAGCGATCGATGGATATTTTTTCCCGCTTACTTAAAGACCGCATCGTTTTTATTGGAACCGATATCACTGATCATGTAGCCAATGTAGTTGTAGCTCAACTTCTATTTTTAAAGATGGAAGATCCTAAAAAAGATGTCAATCTTTACATCAACTCTATGGGGGGTTACATTACTGCTGGTTTAGCTATCTACGATGTCCTACAATGGATGGGCTGCCGCATCAATACTTACTGTATAGGCCAAGCATCTTCCATGGGAGCTCTTTTACTAGCCGCAGGCACAAAAGGCCACCGCTACGCCTTACCTAATAGCCGAATTATGATTCACCAGCCAATTGGAGGTGTCGGCGGATCTTCTGCTGATATTGCCTTGCAAGCTAAAGAGATTCTTTATTTAAAAAAGCGCATTCATGAAATTATGGCTGAAGCTACAGGACAAAAAGTAGAAAGAATTGCTCAAGATTCGGAAAGAGATTTTTATATGAGTCCTCTTGAAGCAAAAGAGTATGGCTTAATTGATGAAGTTGTTACACCTAAAAAATAATTTATTTAAAGGTCAAGATGTCAAAAAAACCTACGCCTCTTAAAGAAGTAGTTTCCTGCTCTTTCTGTGGCCGTTCAGAAGAAGCTGTGGAAAAGCTTATTTCAGGACCCAACGTCTATATTTGTGATAAATGTGTTCGCCTTTGTGCAGGAATTTTAGATAAAAAAAAGACACCCAATCATGAGCTAAAGCTATTAAAACCTAAAGAAATTAAAGAGCGGTTGGATGAATATATTATTGGCCAGGAAAGTGCCAAGCGAACAATTTCTGTGGCAGTCTATAATCATTACAAGCGTTTACAAGCGCTAAATAAAAATAAAGAAGATGCGGAAAATAAAATTGATTTTAGCAAATCTAACGTTCTTCTTTTTGGTCCTACCGGTTCAGGAAAAACGTTAATAGCTAAAACACTAGCAACTATACTCGATGTCCCTTTTACTATTGCTGATGCTACGACACTTACCGAGGCTGGTTATGTGGGAGAGGATGTTGAAAATATCATCCTGCGTCTATTACAAGCGGCTGACTATGATGTAGCTAAAGCTGAGCAGGGAATTATCTATGTGGATGAAATTGATAAGATTAACCGCACCACCGCGAATGTTTCTATCACCCGCGATGTTTCTGGTGAAGGCGTGCAACAAGCTCTTCTAAAAATAGTTGAAGGCACAATAGCTAATGTACCTCCCAAAGGAGGACGTAAGCATCCTAACCAAGAATATATAAAAGTTAACACAGAAAATATTCTATTTATTGTAGGAGGAGCTTTCGTAAACCTTGAAAAAATGGTAGCTAAGCGTTTGGGAAGAAGCACGATCGGATTTACTAATGAATCTAAAGAAAGTATCGATCCTAACCAAAAGAGCATGCTCTTATCGAAAGCTGAGCCTGAAGATTTTGTTCAATTTGGGATGATTCCTGAGTTTATTGGTCGCTTCAATAGTATCGCCAACTGTAATGAACTTAAACTAGAAGATCTAAAAGATATTTTAATTAAGCCTAAAAACGCTGTTGCCAAGCAATTTGCGGCTATGTTTGAACTTGAGGGAGTAAAGCTTACCTTTACAGACGAAGCTCTCCATGCTATTGCTCATAAAGCAATGGAAGCTGGCACAGGCGCAAGGGCTTTACGGATGATTTTGGAAAGTAGCATGAAAGAGCTAATGTATGAAGTTCCCTCTGACAGCAGCATCGAAGAAATTATCATCGATAAAGAAACCATTACCGATTTAAAGGCGCCTCTGATTAAGAGAAACACTGAAAAGATTGCTTGAAGAGTGTTTGAAAATGCATAATAACTGTTAAAACACTCCTTAGGCAACTAATGGGTTAGAAGGCAAATCTTTTACTCAGGCGCAACTCCTTGGCAAGGAGGAGGATTAAAGTCTTTTCAATTTTTTAAAAGCCGCCGCGTTGGTTGGCTTGTCCTACAGGATTTATCATGAAAGCTACGCCTCTTACCTTTCCCTTGCAAGAGGCAAGCCTTCGCGAAAGCTACGCTCAACTTCTACCTTCCTCCCTGCATAGCTGCTTAAAGGGCCAAGATCCTTATGAAATCCAATCGCCTGTCTATGGGATTGGCTTGGTTGAGCAAGAGCAACCGGTAGGGATTATCTTAGCGACAGCACACCTGCAGTTGCATACTGCTCACATCCATGCTTTAAATTTGGACAAGCACCATGTTAATCCTCGTCTGGCACGGCTTCTTCTAGAGGAAATGTCCCGACTTCTAGCTTCGCTCTCTATCACCTTAGTAACCTTTTCTTACATTCAAGAAAGCCCTATGGCTTCTATATGGGAAAAGGTGTTTTTAGAGCAAAAGTGGCAAGGCCCTAGGCCTTTAATTGTCGAATGTCTTTTTAAACGCTCTGATTTTAATCTCCACTGGTGGCAGAACAAAAATATTACCTTAGAAGCTGGCTTTGAAGAACTTCTTTTTAAGAAGATCACTCATAAAGAACGACAAGATCTTATGCATCGTCAGGAACAGATGAGCATTCCCGACTACATTTTTCCTTTAGGAAGAGAAAAAAACTTAATAGAATATGAAAATAGCTTAGCGTTACGTTATAAACAACGCATCATAGGATGGATGATTACCCACCGTACGGCTCCTGAAGTCATACGCTATTCGGCCTTGTATTTGGAAGATGATTTCTCGCATACTAGATATTGGCTTAAATTGCTTATAGACGCTTTAAACATCCATAACACCATGCCCAATGCCCATTATGGAGCTTTGGAAATTAACCTAGACCAGATTTCTAGGTCCTGGCGTAAATTTATTGAAAGAAGGCTATTTCCTCAAGCTAGCCAAATTTTCCATCACCACTCTTTTTGGAAAGATTTTAATAATCATTAGCTCGCTCCTCCCTCTTCTCTATTGGCTTATATCAAAAAAATAAGCTTTGCTAACCCAGCCATTTGATCATCCTGCTAGGCTTCAAAGATAAAGAATAAAAAAAAATTGATGACAGACAAATTTCTAAAATGTTTTTCATTAAGTATCTGCATCAGCAGGGACAGCTTAAATAGACTTTCCAATAAAAAACAGCTTTTCTAAAAAACTTTTGTAGCTTAAATGTAAATTTATTGGCCTGATTTCTGCGAAGACTTTACCTTTTACACCCTCCTTTTTAAAGGATGGTTTGTGCTGCCCTATTTGGCATAAAGGGACTCAAAAAGTGAAAAAAAGCTACGCTGAATAGCAAGCCAGTGGATCGGCCACATAAGCTTAATAAAAATTATAAAGTGATCTTTTTTATTAATGCCGAGCTTAAAACTTATGAAGTAAGCCTCTTAAACCTTAATTTACTCATAAAAAAAGAAAATATAAATATTTTTTTTAAAAACAATTGATGGTAAATTTATTTTTTAATATAATTAAACTATAAGGTTTAGAAAATTTCTTTCTAAAAAATCTATTAGGCATACACATTGCATTTACATTCCCTACAAAGAAAATAATGCTTAAGAATTTTTCGTTTCTAATACCCAAGCCTTAAAGACAGGAGATGTTAATATGGTTAGCCCTGTATCAAATAATAGCCAGCAAGACCCTTCGACTGAAAACATCTCAGCCGCTGACGCTGGGCTGAAAGCCAATTCCAATGCTTCCCCCTCGGTTTCCTCCCCATCCTCTACGCAAGTTTCCGGTGATACCTTAGCTAGTAGAGCTTTAGCTGACCCAGGATTGGTTATTTTTAATCCCAATAATCCTCAAATTCCCAAACCCTCCCTTCTCTCTTATCTGCAAGTAATTTCTCTTGCCACGCGCATGAATAAGCAAAGCTCATACGACGAAAGTGCCCTCATTAATCTGCTTCGATCCAATTTTTACAAAAATTCTATCGATAATGCGAATAATCTCTTGCAAATCCTTAACGAACTTCTAGCTCTACAAGCTGAAACTCAAAAATTCAATCAAGCAGCTAATGATGGGATTAATTCAGTAAACATACCAATTTCTGACTACAATAGTGGCGTTTCCCAAGATAATAGCAGCACCACGAGTATCCATAACGCAGCTATTAACTTTAATAATGCCTACACCCTTTATCAAGCTCAAACGCAAGCTTTTCTAGCCGGTAATATTTCTGCTGAAGAATATGCCCAAAACACTGCTACTTACAATGCTGCACAAGCGGCATATAATCAGGCTGTTAATACTTATAATAACTATGTCACTTCCCGTAATCAGACAATTAATGCTTACAATGACGCTGTCAACGCTTATAACAATCAAGCAACCGCAAACAATCAAAAGCTAGCCGAGATTAACGAAAAAAGAGCAAGATATGGGTTAGAGCCTCTTCCCCCACAAGAATTACTCTCTACCTATGCTCCTCTTTTACCTGTAGCCTCTTCAGCACCCCCAGCTCCCGTAGATGTCCCTGCCGTCATTAATGCCTCGCCCATCCCGTTGCTTACTCCTTATCCCACTGCCACTCCTACCGATTTAATTGAATCGATCTATTTACCTCTTTTTCAGCTCACCTTTGCTATCGTAGGGCAAATCAACAAGGGCTTAAAGTTAAATCTAGATATGCGAGAATTTCTTGATTATTACTTACCCGTTAAAACATCTTTAATGGCTCTTCCTGCTTCCTTTGCTTCTCAAATGATGACAAATAACAATTCAGCAGCAGGCAACAGCAACTCTGCAGGCTTAGCTTCTATTGCAGCCTCTCTAGAGCCTTCCATCGTCGCAAGGCTTCATAACCAAGGAAATCAAAATGCTTATTATCAAAAATTTAGTGCTGTGCTAAAACCAGGAACGATTGATGTATCCTTAGTAGCCACTGCCAATATATTGGCCAGTGCTTCCCTGGTGAGTGGCCAGCAGATGATTGATCTACTAAAAAATGATGCAGCTGGCCGTACTATTGATGGTGTCAATATAAGCAAAGCTTTAGCCTTAGGCTTTATTAGCAATGTTACGCATCTTATCGCTCAAAATAGCCTATCCTCTGCTTTACAAGACCTTAATGATAACCCTGCCGCTAGCCAGGCTTTAAACACTTTAAGCGCGCTCATCAATCTCTCATCGGCAGGAGTAGCTTTAAGTTTACTATCCTCTTCCTTAGGACAATCTGGTTTAGGCGCCCAATTATTAGGCTTGGCTGGTCTCAGCTCATCCACCATTGCTAGCTTAACTGGACAAGGAGTAGGCATCAATGATTTTGCTTCTAATCCTTTTGTCCAGGCCTATGCCGCCCAGCAGTTATCTACTCAAATTGCTAATGCTCTAGGATTACAAGCAGGTTTACCCTCAAGTGGCGTAGGTGCTCTTCAACAAATGCTTCAAAATGCTGTTTTAGCCTCTTTTCAGCAAACTTCTTCTGTAGCAGCTTCTAATCAATTTTTTAATAACCTAGCCCAAAACTTAACTAAAAACGGAATTACAGGTCAGCAGGCCGCTGATGCACTTTCTGCTGCTTCTACCGCCTTTTATGATCCGCTTTTTACCTCTCAGGTTGATTTTAGAGATGGCTTAAAAAAATCTTTGGAATCTCAAGGTTTTTCTTCGAATGACGCCTTACAAATAGCCAGTTCAATAGCAGGTGTTGCTCCTACTGCTACAAGCGATCCTTTCTTTACTCCTAATGATTTAGATACCAATCGGTTCATTAGTAATTTAGCCAGCAATTTAACGCTTGCTGGAATCTCTACACCTTCTGAAATTGCCAACAAAGTTGCCTCTGCTTTATTAGCAAACACCGAACAAATCTCTCAAGCTACTTTAAGAGACCACTTGCAATATCAGCTGGGACTACAAGGGTTGGCTAAAGACGAAGCTCGCCGAGTAGCTACTGGCATTTCTTTCTCTGCCACCCTTGAGCACAATCCTCTTTCCCAAGCTAACCTACACCAAGAGCTTTTAAGCAGTATTACTGCTGTATATCTACCCGTATTAGGCTTAAAGAAAGCTCAAGAGCAAGCTCAGCAACTCGCCGATCTCCTGGTGGGACCGGCAAATGCTAATGCTAAAGATATTCATGATGCCGCACAACCTTATTCCTTAGTCAGAAGCATTGCTGACCATTTAGACAGCATAAAAAAGACAGAAAATGAGGCTCTTTTTGCAGCAACCGTAGAAAGTTTTAAAGACTACATTAAGCCTTCTTTAGATCTATATACCTTCACCCAGCGATTGATGGACCCTGCCAATAAGCTAGTCTATGCCAACGATTTAATGCTTGCTCCTGCTGTCAATACGGGTACCATCAAAATGGGAGGAACCAATCCAGCTTTAGAAGTGGCCGTATAAAAATATTAAAAATAATTTTTAAAATAAAGATTTATATTTTATAAAGAAAAGAGCAGTTGAGAAGAGAAAATTTAACTTACTTAATCTCAAAAGCTTATTAAAAAACTAAGTAAGAATGTCTAATATTAAACATTAAGTCCTTCATTGGCTATAAGAAGGGGTAGGTTATGACCTTTACAACACCATATGTAAATATAAGTGGAATACCTAGTGCTATTCCTACACGGCTAGAATATACTAATGCTAAAGTAGCCTCCGCTTACTATAATGCTATTCTGGCATTTGTAAGAGTGTTGCAACTTCAAGGCTCTACGACCTCAGCCAATCCCTACCCGGCATCACTTATTTCTGCCCTAAACGTTTCAGAAGTCAATGCAGCTCTTAATCAACTGACTAATCTGGCCAAATATGGAGTCATTGTAACAAGCTCAGGGCAGATCATCTACCCTAGCTCAATCGTAAGCGCTGGCTTTTTGGCTGCCCATGGCTTATCCTCTAAAGTCCCTCCCTCAGCAGGTAAGTCTTCTTATAATCAACATCTCATGACGATGAGTATGGCCCAAGATTATGATGCCATTTTACGCTCTCTAGCAGCTATTGGCGTGAATACCAATGCTGCTGGCAGCAATATTCCTCAGCTAAATGCTAACCAGCTAAAACAATGGTTAGACCTAGCTATTCAAGTCTCCGCAGTCGCTAATGCTGTCCAGGCAGCACAGTTAGAGGGCTATGGAGGAGCACGCGGCTTACAAAGCATTATTGAAATTGACTACGTTCAGACAGGTAACCAGATCATTTCCAAAAATATGGCTCAGCTAAAAAGTGCTTTAAACATGACCCAACAAATCTTAGATAATTTGGCCGAACTTCAAAACTTGCATAACCAGGTTACTACCAAATCTAGTGCTTTTAACTTTAACTATGGGGATGGTAGAGGTAAAGATGGGCCTTCTGCTTGGAGCCCTGGTTATCAACAAGCGGCAAGTGCCTTCTATAACAAGCCTATTACCCCCGTTATTCTTCCTTCTATTGCTCCTGGATCTTCAGGATTTGTCTCGGCCTATAAGAGACTAGTAAACATCCGTACTCAATTAACCGAACAGCTAAAAACACTTTCAGCGATTACTTCTGCAAGCGATAGGAGCAATGTCACTAGCTTATATTCAAGGCTTAAACAAGTTTTAACGGATTTAAATGCCACATTCAGTGTAAGTGGCCAACCTGTTCTCTCTACCACTCCACCAGGGCTAGCTTCAGCAGGCTTTAGGAAATGGATGTTGGATAATTATAGTGCTTTCAATAGTAGCGATGCCAATGCAGCAGGAAAGTTTCAACAAAATATTACCTTTGCTATTACAGCTAGTGAAAACTTAAACGATACTCAAAAAGAGACGGTAAGAAATTATCTTTATATCTTTGAAGAATATTATAAATCCGCTTCTGCAGCTCTACAAGCGATTTCACAAATTATCCAAAAAATGGCCCAGAATATCGCTAGATAAACTTATTAACAGTAAAAGATAAATAAAAAAATTTACAATATAAACGCGAAGCCTTTAGTGGATCTTAAAGATAACCTCTTTTATTTCTACATATGACTTTAAGGTCTTAATAAATAACTTCGGCATTTTCAGGAGGAGCCCTATGACCTCAAGTACTAATTCACAAAATTTCTTAGAAGATCTTAGCAGTATTGCTGGCTCATATGTGCTAGATACAAATCTTTCCTATGTGAGTGGCCAAATAGCTGTGATGCCGACTCAAAAATTATATAATACTTCTACCACGAGTGCAGCGACCATTAATAGCCATTTAACTCCCACTAATTTTAATTCCATAGATACGACCGACATTACAAGTTTTATCAACCAATTTTATACTAAAGTCTTAGGCTATCCTAGCACCAGCTCTATCCCTTCTGCAGCTTATGATCCTTCCAATGCAGCTAGCCCTTTGAATGGATTATATAATATTTATACCGCCTCAGTGGGTGCCAATCCGGATATAGGAAATACAGATCTTAGTAGCATTATCAATGTTTCCAATCTGCCTGGACAATTTAAAGCAGCCTTCTCTGATTTCATTAAAAATTTTAATTTCTCTATCTTATCTAGTAGCAGTAGCGCTGAAACTCTCACTCTTAACGGCACTACCTATACAGCTACCCTTAGCAATAATTATGGAAATTTTACTAAAGCTTTCCTCAACTATTTAAGCACCACGACAGTAATTCAAACCTCTAACAAATCTAGTGTGTTAAATTTATTGAATAGCCAAAATAGCACCGGCGTTACTTATGTACAATCCTATCAAGCTATCTATGAATCTTTTAATGGTCCGGTAGGAACTTTATCCCAAAACTCTGCTAACTGGACTGTCGCGCAGAGAGTTTTTGTGCAACGCCTTTCTGCTTTTTATACCAGCGAGCTAGCTAAAACCGCTACTAGCAGCCAACCTTCTGGCTCTTTCGAAGCAAGCCAAGACTTGGGGGATTGGTACACTTATACCCAAAACCTTTACTACAATCCTCAATTTAGCCCCAATGCGTTAACTAGGGATTCCAATAGCACCTTTATCTTAAATGAAGTTTTACTAGCTCTTATCAGCATGCTCGGGACCATACAAAATGTAGCGGCCGCCCAGTCCCAAGCTTTGAGCTTCTTATCGCAGTGGCAAGCTGCTTATAGTGATAAGCTGAGGCAAATGCGTACCTTTACTCAAGGGGATGGCACGGTTCTAGGAGGTACCAATAGCTGGAACAAAGATGCAGCCCAAGCCACCCGTAACGCGCTTAATAACGTCAACCAAAACTACATTAGTAAATTACAGGCCAGCCAACAAACCCTTTCTGATCAAGCCAAATCCTTACAAGCTAATGTTAATCAAAGTAATGATGCGGCAAGCCAGCAGGGCAGTGTGGCCGACAGCATTTTGCAACAATTAAGCACAATTTTATCTGCAATTTTTAAATAATCCAGAATTTTCAATATAAAAAAGGGAAACTTCATGAAAAGTGACGAAGAACAAATAAAAAAGGCTGTAGAAAGCTTAGGGGAACAACTGAAGAATGATGCAAGCCAAGAAAAGAATGTGACTCAATTAGCTGACGAGTTTTTTAAAAATGGACATATGCCAAAAGATCTATTGAATCTTAGTGATCAGCAAGTGGAAGGACTTTATGCGCAAGGTTACAATTTTTATCAAACAGGCCGCTATAAAGATGCCGTGCAAGTTTTTCGCCTACTTATCATGTTAAATGCTAATGAAGCCAAATATATTCTTGGACTTGCTTCCTGTTTTCACATGATGAAAGAGTATAAAAACGCCGTGGATACCTACACCATTTGCTGTGTGCTAGATCCTGAAAACCCTATCCCTTACTATCACATGTCAGATTGCTTTGTAGCCATGAAAGATCCTTATTCCACGATCATTGCCTTGGAAATGGCGATTAAAAAAGCTGGCAATAAACCTGAATTTCAAATGCTAAAAGATCGTGCCTTGCTGACTATAAAGCATTTACAAGAGGAAATTAAAGATACTATTAAAGCAGAAAAATAAGGGTTCCTTTTACTCACCAAGCATTTACACAGCATAATCGACACGGTAATTTACCTTATCTTAAAGGAGCCCCACGATCATTTGAACCCATAAAACTGCAAGAAAGACCTCAAAAAAAACATCTCACGCCATAAAATCTAATGAAGGAGAACTTATCCATGGCAGAAGACACGCAAGACTTTAAACAGGAAGAATTCAGAAAAGCTATTAAAAAGACAGTGCATGCTCATAAAGGAAAATTAAGTGAAGAAGAGGTAAAGCTACAAGAGCAAGCGCTGATCGATATTTTTGAAAATGGCATGTTACCTGCTCAAGCCTTAGGCTTTGATGCCAATTTTATGGATTACGTCTATAAATTTGCTTATACCCTTTACCAAAAAAATGAAATTGAAGAAGCCAGCCAGCTTTATCGTTGGCTAAAAGTTATGGTACCTATTGATCAAAAATATACCATCGCCTTGACTCATTGCTATATTCAGCAAAAAAATTGGCTTGCCGCTGTGGCCATGCTTATGGAATTAGGGGTGCTAAATTCTGAAGATCCATTGCCTTTTGAAAAGATGTGTGATTGCTTGATTGAGGCTAAAGACTATGCTAGTGCTCTGATGGCTATAGAGCAGGCTATAAAAAGAGCAGCAGATAAGCAAGAATATATGCTTGATAAAGAAAAATGGTTGATGACTTACGACTATCTTCTTTCCCAATTAGAGATTGATCCTGCCATTATAGAAAAAGTTAAAGCAGAAAATGAATCTATTATTCATGCAAAAAACTCCGAGAGGTAGGCGATGAGCATCTCAGGAAGTGGGACAGGTGCCCCCGGCGGCATTCCAGAATTTTCTCTCCTTAATGAGCAGAATGCCGCTAGCTATGCTTTACGCCTTTCGATGGGCATTGCAAATAATTTAGATTCTATTTCATTTACTGAAATTGACAAGCAAGCCTTATGGAAATATGACACCTCCTCAAGTAAGCCTACTTTACATCCTTTAGAACATATGCGTGTAGAAGTAACACCTCCACGAGCTGATGACAGCTGGAAACAAATGCTAGCAGAAATCACGGAGAGGCTACCCCCCAATGTACGAGCAGCTTACGAGCAAAGCTTACAGGCCCCTATAGAAGAACGCAACCCCTCCTTAATTGCACTAGGAAAGTTATTAGAAGGAGCAGCAAAAGTATTCCATGGAATTAAAAATTCTGTAAATGCTTTAGATTCTCAAAATCCTATCGCAGCCGCTGGCTCCCCGTTAGATCTTCGCCGGCAGATGAATTTAGAGCTAGCCGAAAAAGCCTTACAAGGCATCCTTAAAGACAGCTTTCCAACTTTTGAAGCGATAAAAAATAGCTTAGCAAGCTTAGGGCCTAATGATCCATTTTTTGATGAGCTAATGGGAGCAGCCAACCAATTAGGCATGGCTTACTCCACTCTTGCCCACCTTCATAATAAAAAGGCTGCTGAAGACCACCTATGAAAGAAAAGAATAGTGAAATACAAAAAGCTAGAAAAAATCTAGCCCATGCTTTAGAGGCCGTTAAAGAGAGTTATAATAGAAAAAACCATGGAGAATTTTTAACTATTTTGGGTCCGCTGATTAGCTCTTTAAGTGCGGTGACTATGGCCCAAACGGTTAAGGAAGCTGCCCCCGCACTTTTATTGAGCTTTAAAATTGCTTTGCAAGGGATCGAAAAAGAGGAAAGCTCGGCAGGAATTATAGGAAAAGCTTTAACCTTATCCACGCAACGATTGGTAGATTTTTTCATAAGAATCCATCTGCTCTCAGAAGATCAAGGAAATAAGCAACTACTGCTAATGATTTCCCGCGGCCTTGTGCTCACCACCATAGCTTTAAGCTGGGCTTTAACTCATTTTAGCTTTACCTACACCTCGCCTCTTAAAGAAAAAGATGAAAAGGAACAACAAAGAAAGCAATCTTTTGGAATTGAGTTAGCTCTAATCCTTACCTTGAAAACAGGTATTTGCCAAAAAATTGTGGGAAGCTTTGTAAGTGCATGTGGAGCAACTGCCAAGCAACAGCAAGCCCTGGCAGCATTAATACTTCCTCTTCTATTCATTCTCTCTTTATTAACAGTGTCTAGAGGAAATAAGAAACTTTTAGAAGAGCTTTTTCTACATTTAAAGGCTGAGTTAGTGGAAGGTTTAGAAAATCTTCAAACTTTTTTACCCTCTTTGGCTGGCGAGCCTGAGTCTATTATAGGTTTATATATTCAGCAGGCTACGGTTAGCTTGAAGGAAGAGGATTTTGAGCATTTATATCAGGCTTATACAGGGGTCCTTGAAAGCATTGATGCCACCCCTAGTCAGCTCAACAAAGAGATCGAAGAAATTATTTATTTTGCTGAAACTATTTACGCGGCATTTAAGAGCGGTTCTAAAGAATTTAGCCATACTACCGTCTCACAGTTAATATAAAAAATTTAACAACAATTCTCTTCAACAATAGAGAAGGAGGAAATTATGACATCTGGAAATATCACAGGACAAAGCCAGGGAGGCGGAGTTTATCTACCCCCTTCTGATTCTGGAGCCGTTCCCGCTGCGGGAGCGAATCCAGCTGCCAAAGCAGTAGCTCAGCCCAACCAGGCCTATTACACAGATAGCACCTCCACGGGAAAAGAGGCTGTATCTGCTAAACACACACGCAATCTACTCGCTCATATTCCTCCTCCTAATGCCCAGGCTGCTGGAGTATCAGAATCCTCAGGCACAGGCAATCCCTTTTTACGGCCCAATCCCCTGGTGGCCTTTTTTATGAATTTCACCGAAATCTCTAATGTCTTACGTCAAATGACCATGGCTCAAGAAAAAATTACTTTATCTCAAATGAGTATGATTAATGAGCTGGCCAAAGGCCAAGCCCAGCAAATTCTACAAGCAGCTGAAAAAGAGTCTAAGATGTATATGGCTAGTGCAATCGCCTGCTTTATGGAAGCAGGGGTTTCATTAGGACAAGCCGCCATGCAATTTAGGGTCAATCGTAATACTGATAAGGAAATGGAATTACAAAAAAAAACTTATAAAGACGAAGCTACACGCCTTAAAGGCCATAAAGCAAGTGCTAAACAGTACTACGATGAGGTGTCAGGCCAACACACAGCCAGCGAAATGAAAGTCAAACAAATGAGAGATGCGGATAAAAATGTAGCCGATGCTAGAAAAAATCTAAAAGATGCTAAGCAAGGTGGCTCTAGAGAAGGAATTACAGCCTCTGAGCAAAAGTTGAAAGACGCTGAAGCTCAAAGAGACATAGCTTATGGCGGTCAACTAAAAGTAGATCAAAGAGCAGCAAAGTTGAAGGAAGCGGAAGCTGAGAGCTTAAGAAGCTCTGAGGAGTCTTTGTCTGCTAAAAGAGATTTAAATAGGGCCAACCATGAATCTGAGACAGCAAATTATGAACTGGAAAAATTTAATACTAGCTATTTCATGACCCATGCCAATAGCGTGTCTAACAAAATGATGATCTTCAACATGACTTCCACCATGCTAAATAAGTCTACCGAGGGACTGATGAACTTATGGAAATCAGAACTAGTAGTAGAAAAAGCTCAAGCAGAGGCTTTAAAAGCGATGATGGATGCTTACATCCAAAATGCCTTTAAAACAGTGGACTTAATGAATAACGCTAAAAGCGAAAATTCAAAATTAATTGCCGATCTTATGCAACAACTACGTAAATTTTCTGAGGATGAAAGGAAGCTGGGAAGCTCTGTTGGAGTTCAATCTACAGGCTAAGCCAGATAAGCATAAACAAGCAAAAAGGCCTTTTACGGGTCTTTTTGCTAGTCAGTGACGCTGATCGCTTAAAAGCAGGGAAGCAAAAAATCCTAAGGGTTTAAATTTAAACGAATTTATCGGGAGCAAGCTAGCCTACAAGGGACTAAAAAGCTTAAAAAATTTTATACATCTAATTAAAGAAAACTTTTTAACGTTAATTCAACTATCAATAATTAAAAAAAAACATTTGTAATAATATAAGAAACTTCCATTTTCCTATGTTTATTCTACCAAGTTTTTGAGGAGGACTACATGCCACTTAATATCAATTACAATCCTAATTTCAGCAATTTTCAAGTGGGGGAACCTGGGGAAGTCAATACCATTCCCCCTACTTTAGGGGAAGATCCACGCTCAACGGATACGGCTAACAAATCCACGCAAACTGCCAAGCCTAACTCTTTTACTGCTCCTGGGAGTCCTCAACTTCCTGCTCCTTCTGAAGCAGCACAAACAGATTCCACTCTATTAGCTAAAGGACTCTTTCAACCTCAAGCCCTCCTTACTCATCTACAAACCCAAGCCCAAACGAATGCTAATAATCAAAATAGCAATACGCAACCCTTAACGGATGAGGGGCAACGCAACTTATATGCCAATAACTTTAATGCCGCCTTAACATCTTATGCAAAAGCTAACAATCTATCTTCGAGCGATGTAGCAAAACTTACCTTTGCTTTTTATAATTCTACAGCTACCACCGAGGGTACCAAGCTAAGTTCTGGCGCCGACCTTAATCAAATTCTACAAACGCTTACAGGGCAAGCGCAGCAAGAAGCTTTGAAAGCAGGAGTGGATGTATCTAAATTAAAGCCAGCTGTAGACAACTCCTCTTACAACCTTTCTCTTTCAGATACTTACAATGCTGCTTTTGAAGATGCTGTAAATCGTGACCCTTCCCTTACCTCGGAAGAAAAAGCTGCCCTTATTTATCAACATTATAACCCTTCCCCTGCACTCAAAGGAGTGAACCAGACAAAACTTAAGCAATTGCAAAACGCAGCTCTTAAAAAAACTAGCCAAAAATTTAGCACCCCCTCAGGATGGACACCCCCTCTTAATAGTGCGATGTATAATGGAGCTCTAAAGGGAAGCTTTCAAGTTAACCTTAAGCTTAACCTGGATGAATATGCTGGTCAAAACAACTTGAGCGCTGCTGACCTTGCGGCTCTTAAAAAAGCTATAGAAAACATCAAAGATCCTAGTATTTCTAACGCTCTTAAAGCTATTGCTCAACAGATCATAAATAAAACCATCAGTGAAACTAAAGTTCAAAATCAATTACCGGTAAATTGGCAGCCCTCGGCTGAGCAAATGAAGAATGTTTTTAAAGATATCTCCTCTAACCTAGCAACAACCTCTCTTGTACAAGCACGCGAAATGCTAAATACTTCGATGGCGCAGTTACAATTGCTAATGCCTAATGGTCCGGGCAAGCAGAAAACCATCGATTTACTTATGACGATTAGTAAAGCGATTGTTGAAGCTCAAAATACAATTTATGAGATACAAACTTCTCGCTCCCAACAGGCTAAGCAGCAAGCAACTGCAAAATTAGGTATGCAATTGCAGCAAGTTCGTGAGCAGCAAGAAAAAGAAAAAGAGATGCAAAAGCAGCAAGGAAAATCAGGCTTTCTAGGCGTTCTTATGAAGATCATCGAACCGATAATAAAGGTTATAACTGTATTGATGGCTGTAGCAACAGGAGGTCTATTAGGCCTTGTCTTTGCTTTATTAGATGCCACACTCAACTTAACGGGTAAACTCATTGAAGCTATCGTAGACATAGTCTCTAAATTAATAGATAAAATTATCCCTAGTGGCAATGGATTTTTAGATGGGTTAAAGGCGGGGTTAAGAGCTGTTACTCAATTATTCGTGATGGCCACTATGGCTATAATGGCGGTGGGCATGCTAGGTCCGCAACTAGTGACTACTATGTTTACCACCATGCTAACAGAGTCTGATATTATTCCTGATTTTTGTCAGATGTGCGGAATTAGTAGAGAACATGCTCAATACATTGCAATGGCAGTGGGAATGGCTATTACCATAACAATTGGGATCTTAAGCTGTATTAATCCCGCTGCTGCTGTCCCTGCGGTTACTCAAGCCACAGCAAGAGCCGCTGCTTCGACTGCGAAAATCCTAAAGCAGGTAATGACCGTCATACAAAAGGTTGTGGATTTAGTGAACAGCGTAAAGATTTTATCTAAGGCTATTAGTGTTACTGGAAAGATAGTGAAAAAAGCCGTAGAAGAATTATCCGAGGTTGTAAATGTAATAGGAAGCGCTGCCAAACGAATTGCCGATACAACTTTCCGCGTATTAGGAAATGTATTAAGCAAAATTCTTAAGTCCGTCAAAGGTTCTAAAGCTATGGAGCTAATTGAAAAGCTCCTGACCAAAGCTTTAAAGAATCCCAATACTTTTAATCGTATTATGGCAGGAGTAAGTATCACTCAATCTACACTAACGGCAGTTAAAAGTGGAATTCAAGGAGGAATGAATGTTTCTCAAGCTATTATTGCGTCGGTTAGAGGTAAATATGATGCTATCATTGAAGAGTTACAAGCCATGATTAAACAGCTGCAGAAGGTTTTAGATGACCTTTTAGATAGCCTTAGTGGTTTAGGGGAAGATTTACTTAGTGTCAAAGGTATGCATGACAACCTCCTTAAAGGCCTACAGGATACCTTACAAAAAACAACCTCTATCCAGATAAACTAAGGATAAAAATTAGGTAAATAATATAGCCCATCTCTTACAAGAAAGCATTTTTAAAGTACCTTAAGCCCTTTACAAAGGCTTAAGGTACTTAAAAAAGCTTTAAGCCTTAAACATTTTTTCTTAATAACCTTGTAGTGACCTCTTTGTCTACCCTACAATAAATATACTTTTACCTTTTGCTACCACTTTCATCTAGGAAAATGAGTTTAATATTCTTTTCTATATTGTTTTGAAACCCCTCTTAAAAACTTCCTTTAAAAGTATGTTTATCCTACAAAGATTATCGAGCCTAACTCTAATCCCTTAAGTAGACCGCTTGATGATAAATGAGCGCTAGTAAAGCCGGGCAGTTAAATTTTACTCCTTTTCTTAGCCTTGCTGTCAGTCATATATTCTATAGACAATTGGTACATACTCTATTTTTTAAAACAGCCAACTAATTAAAAATATTTTAAATACTTCTTAAAAGATAGTAACTCTTCCCGCTTAAGTGGTTCCCCTTCTATCTTTCTCTTAAGGACTCTGAGAGGGTTTCTCCTAAGAATTACAAAGCCTTTTTTATCTGAGAAGATGCATGCTTAAATCAGCAACGAAGACTGAAGCTTTTTAGCTAGATTCTTACTTATGCAAAGAAAAGGAAAAAACTGATTTAAACTTAAAGGCATACAGCTTCTTTTCTGCGGGCCTTTTGTCAGCTATTTAGATTCCTCACTCATATAGCTACATTATTACTTTTAAAGAAGGACAAAAAAGAGGGTCCCTCTTCCATTATATAAAGTCTTAGCTACAAAACCTAAATCCTTGAGCAAGTTTTATATTATAATGCATATTTCTTACTCAATAAGATTTTTTAATTTATATAAACTAAATAACTCTCTTCGCACCGAAAATGTATAAGAAATTTTTAAAAATCTTCTTCCTTTAAATTTGCTATATCCTTATCCTTAAACGTAATATGATAAATCCTAAGAGATTATCTTAAAGCTGAGAATGAAAAGCCTATTAAGAAGGAATAGAAGTAGTTTTTTGGCTGCTCACTTAAAGCAAAGGAAGTACAAAGCTGCCTTTAAGCCTTGGTGCTTTTTAAGTAGTAAAGACCCCATTTAACAAAACTTTTCCTAATACTAATGAAGCGATGTTGTTAAATTCGTAAAAAAGGATACTATGAGTAATGCTGATATCGACGAACAACTAAATAAATTGCTATCTATTAAAGAGAAAAGTTACACTTTTACGATAGGTTCCAATTTGCATGATAAACTTGAAAAGCATCTTTTTTCGCTGAAAGCGATCAATAAAAAATGCTCTAAGGGAAAATGGGTTTATGAAGCTATCGCTGAAAAGCTTAAATTGGAAAACGTGGGTGATTTATCCAAACAAAGAAGAATTCAAGTTTTTTTAGATGACACTATCTCCAATGAGATTGAAAAACGTATTCAAATCTTCAAAAAAGTATACTCCAGCTATTCAAAAAAACAGTGGATCTTAGAAGCTATCCATGAAAAGCTAGATCGAGAATTAAAGCTTATTAAAGAAGAGTTTAAAAAGACTTATGCGACTGAAATGGATTCAAATGATTAACTTAACGTTATAAGCCTTTCAATAATTTATACTCTTACCTCTAAATTGCTTATCCTACACCTTTAAATTTAAACTTCATAAGCCTCTATACTTTATGATGTACTTATTTCTTGTTGACTAATTTTTAATAAAATAATGTTGTAGCTTATCAACTCGTTAAAAATAATTTTTTGTCTATATCCCCTCCTTCCCCTTTCCTTTTATTAAAGAATATCTAAATCAACGTGAAGTGGCTCTCAAACAAGAAAATTCCCCAATAGCTTATTCAAAATTCAATGGTGTTCGCTGGCTTTTTCTTGATGGGCATATTAATTACAAATTCAATCTGTTGGGCAAAATTTGAAAGGGCTGGACTTAAAAGCTATAAAAAGATGGCTTTATCGGCCATGTTTAGATGGGCTAAGATTGCTTAGAACAGGCTGCTAATCTGTAGTGTTCGTGCGGTCCTGCGTAAACATAGCATCACAGAAGGGGTTCTTATTATCGATGATAAAGATCACAGGCGATCAAAAAATGCTGAGAAATTGCATCATTTGCATAAAATCCGGGATAAAAAAACAAGTGGTTATTTTTGTGATCAAAATATAGTATTTCTTCAGCTAGTGACTAAAAAATTTTGCATTCCCGTCTCCTTTGCCTTTTATTCTCCCGATCCCGTACTCACAAGATGGTGACAGGAAGTGAGGAAGCTAAAAAGGTGGGGAATTTCTAAAAAAGCCCGTCCCAAAGAGCCTAAAAGGTCAATAGAATATCCAAAAAAGTATACACTAGCTTTGCAATTACTTAAAAATTTTGCCTGTGAATTTCCTGCTTTTAAAGTCGCTTGCGTACTCACTAATACTTTTTACGGCAATAGCTTGTTTGTAGATGGAGTAGAAGCTATTTGGCCTGGAGTGCAAATCATTACTCAACTTAAGAAAGAATCAAAAAGTCATGCGAAGTAAAAAGTCTCTCTCGTGCCAAGAATTCTTTAAAGCCTACCAAGGCTGGAAGCAGGAAATCCTCATTCGCGGTGATAAAAAAAAATGGAGTCCAAGCCGAGGGAGCAAGGTTATATGTTCCTTCTCATCATAGAAAACGATGGGCAATAGTCCTCATATATGAGGAAGAAAATGAGTATCGCTATCTTATGGCTGCAAATCTTTCATGGAAGATGAAAGATGTGGTGCAAGGATATATTTTGAGATGATTATTAGAGGTTTTTTATTGAAGATTGGAGTAGTCATTGTGGGTTTTGCAGTTTGGCCAACAGCGCGGCGTTGAGGGATCAGAACGACCTTTGATTCTAAGCCTGCTGTTTACCACTGCTTTCTTTTTCATTTGTCTCAAACAAATTTCATTAAGAACAAACTCCCTTTAGCAACCTTGGGGAGCCCAGTAGAAAAGTCTAGAGTGGATGCTTTGTGCCAAGTTGGAAGAGAAATTATTGAAAATGAAAATTCAAAAGAACTCTTCCGTAATTTCGAAAAGACGCTAGATGCAATCTTTGTTTTAAGGCCTTCTTGTGAACATTTAAATGCAGTACAAGAAAATGTAACTTTTGAGTTATCAAGAAAAGTTGCCTAGCTGTCAAGAATAAAAAAGTATATCATCGTGTATGCAGTTTAAGAGAAATAAAGAAAAAAATTTTGGTAGCTAGGGTGGGTCACTAAAACTGCCGACCCTGGGTCGCTAACCATGACGGATGGCACAGCTGCCAAATTAGCGATTAAGGAATAGCGTTAGATTCTGTCATCCAAATGCAGCAAGAGGCTGTACAACAATCCGATCAGCTCGCTTAGACATTAATGAAAATGCCAGGCCAAGAAGCAAGTATCTTCTCTTGGAGTGCCTAATTTTACTATGAATTATAGAATCCAAAAAGGATTCTACAATTCATTTGGCTCTTTAAACTTCCTTCAAAATGATAATTTTGGAGACACTGCTTTTTAGAATTGAGATGAAATGCGAAACATCATTTTCGAATGGCAAGCGATACATTTAAACCATCCAAAATAACGATTGCGTATATATTTGATAGCTTCTTTGCCCTGCACAGAAAAGATAAACAAAAAAATGATTTCCCAGACACAGTAGTGATCCCTCAATCCAGCTATAACAGCTTTCCATAGAATTTTTTGTCAAAAGGTGAACTAAGGAAATATTAACCCCTTCTCCAAACGATAAAACGGGAGTGCAAAATATAGTTCGGAAAGTTGCTCTTCATTCTAGATGCACGCTATCCCAGCACTCGAAAATAAAGCATGCTAAAGATTAATCGACTCTCTCCAACTCTCAAAAAACAGGTATTTTTATCGAATAAGCGATGCTTTTAGATGAGCTAAAAACTGGTTAAAATTCCATCAACTTGGCAATTCGCCAAATCGATGCCAAAATTTATCAACCGCGGATGGTTCCTTCCCCAGAATAAGAAATAGGAGGCAAAGAATAGGGTTTTTTAAGAAGAGAATCAGGGTTAAGTTGTTGAACGACCTTAGCCAGCTGAGATTTCAATTTATTAATCGCTTCTTGGTACTGTTCCACTCCTTTTTGCTCATAAAATTTTATCAAATAATCAATGGCTACAGGATCGTGATTTTGAGCAGCTTTTTGATATAAAAGATGGGCTATTTCTATCCGTCCTTTTTCTTCAAACTTTTGAGCAACATGGCGTACGATGTCTACATCGTCTGAATAGCTTGCGGCTTTTAAATACCATTGAAGCGCGGTTTCTTCATCTTTGGGAACACCCTCGCCTCTTTCGAGACAATGCCCCACCATGAATAACGCTGGAGGATAGTTTCCTTCTAACCCCGCTTTTTGATAGCAATTAAAAGCTTGAGCAAAATTTTGTTCCGTTCCCTTTCCCTGATAAAAGCAATGACCTAAGTCAAATTGATATTCAGCTCTTTTGGAAGGATTTAGAGAAGAATCATTAGCAAAAATATAAGCCTTACAAGCTATTTCTTTTAGATCTTCTTGGCGGCCTACATAATTAGGATAATATAGCTGTATTTGATTAGTGCCACCATATTGGTTAACGCAACAATAATAGATCTTAGCCATTTTTTCGGCGGTTTCAGGATTGTATTTCGCTTCGGCTCCTAATTCTAATTGTATTTTTGCAAATGTGCAGCCATCATATAAAGATACCTGATTTTTTGCATCTTCTACTACTGCGATAATATAATTGAGATTTTTGCTAAATTGTTTTCAATTAGCTGATTAAATGATTTTCGGGTAAATTTATCTACTTTGGTCAAATAATTATCAAAAATGTTACTAATCATTTCAACCCTCCTTTTTATTTTACATTTTTTTATTTAGTGATATGTTCATATTTATCATACACTCTATTAATGTCACCAATAATGTCATCTAGGAAAAAATTTATGCGAGGCGCAGGATCAACTCCCCCCTCCCCACCTCTTGAAAATATGCCAGTTGTTTCTTCCTTTAAAACACGTACAACTGAAATTTCTCAAACAGAAGAACAGCAACCTCAGAGAGAGGAAGGACAATCCACCTCTTTGCCTCCTTCTGCTTCTCAATTAGAGCGCATCCAACAGGTGAATTTGAATCAATCTGCCTAATACAGCCGCTTATTAAGCTTAGCTAAAAAGCGTAAAGGTGAAACATCTCAAATAGAGGAGCAGCAATCTCAGAGAGAAGAAGGGCAATCTACTTCTTCTGCTTCTCGCGTGCTTCCACTACAGCAGGATCAATCTGCTAAACGACAGCGCATATCCCCCTCAGCACCACCACCGCCAAATCGCCCTACTCCCCTACCTTGCCAGCGGCTCCAAGCCTACCCCCTGTTCCAAATAGTCACCATCCTTACCGTGCACCATCTCCTCTACCCTTTCCTATGCCTTTTCCTCAGAGTCTGCCTCCAACCTCAGCTGGTTACTATTCTTATCATGCGCAACCTCCAGCTACTTGCGCATGGCTTGGGAAAGTCAATGTATGAACGTAAAGAATTGTATCACTGGAAGGCTCAGCACCCCAATGAGCTTCCTAATCAGCGGCCAGAAAATATTCCTTTTCTGCCTCAAAATATGATGGGCGACAAGAAAAAACGAAAGATTATTGATGAACGCCTAGAGGATTGTTCAAATTTTTTTAAAATTGGACTTAACGCAGCGAGAACCTAAAGAAAATACTCATGCTTTATTTTTGCTTGGGCCGATAAATACTTGGAATAAAAGGCTTTAAAACAGCAAAATATGTATTTAATTTGATTGAGGATTTTGATAACAGAGCCAAAAATTATGAGAAAAAATCCTTTTTATTTTAATGAAGCTATGATTAAAGAATGGTGTTTTCCAAACACTTTCCTTAAGGGTGAAAATTACATTGAAAAAGTTACTTTTTTAACCATAGCCACGGATACTTTATATGCTACAGTTCAAGGTAGCTCACCCGAGCCTTACCAAGTAAAAGTTTCTCTAAAAAATCAAGATTGGCAAAAAGGCTACTGCTCCTGCCCGTGTGATTTTTATCCTTGCAAGCACCTTGTAGCAGTCTTACTTAAAATGGCTCGTCAAGGTATTGAATTCTTGGAACCTCCTTTAGAAGAGATACTAAGAACCTTAGATCTGAGCACGCTTAGATCATTATTATTAAGGCTGATCGAGCAACATCCTTATCTGGTGAAGGATATTCGAATCTTTCTTATCCGCCCTGTAGCAACCGGGGAACCAACATCTCTTCTGGATACTCAAGTCATTGTTAGTGAAATGGAAGATATCCTTTATCAGGATTATGATTTTTGGGACGATGAAGGAGAGGGTTTAAGCCAGATAGCTTTAAGAATTGAAGAACTAATGGAACAAGTTATTCCTTTCTTAAAAGCTGAAGATGGGGTTAATGCTTTTGCTATTCTAAAGGCGATCACTAAGCCGTTAATAGAAAGAAAAGAAACCTTTACCGACTTTGGCGGAGATGACCTTTACGAAGAACTTTTAGATGCTTTAGCGTCGCTTTGGATAGAAGCCATTCTTATCAGTCATTTTTCTTCGCAAGAAAAAGCAGTCTGGATTGAAATTTTTTATGATTGGAACGAAGAATCGGATGGCGCTTTTGATGCTGCTCTTGAATTGATGAAGGCTGGCTGGGACTATCCCTTACTGAAAGCAGCTCTTACTAATCAAGCAGTTTTTGCTACTGAGCTAGATGAAGAGGTCAGCAAAAAAATTGCCAGCGTTGCTTTTCGTGTTTTAAAACGACGAAAAAAGCTTGATACCTGTCTACTTTTAGCTCATCTAGCGCGCATGGACGAAGAATATGCGAAATTACTCATTGAGCTTAAAAGATATGTTGAAGCAGAAAATTTCATTAGTAGCCATATTCGAGACCCTAATCTACTTTTAGAGCTTTCTCAGCAATTTTATGGATGTAAAGAGCTCCAATTGGCTTTAAAAACAGCTCTTTGCTATAAAAGACCCCATGAAGAAGGTTGGCTAGCAAGAAATTTATTAAGATGGACAAGAGATCTAGCTTTTGAAGCAGGTCAAATCCAGATAGGTATAAGAGCTGGAGTAGATTTGCTTACTATGGCCTCTTCTTTGGAAGACTATAAAGCTTTACAAAAGGGGGCGCAAAGCCAATGGGATATCATCAAACCAGGCATTTTAAAATTTGTTCAAATTGACAGGCCCTACCATTATGAGGAGTCAATTAAAATTCTTTTATATGAGAAAATGATTGATGAAGCTATTAAGATTGCAGAAAAATTTAGGACTATTCCGGAGTTTCTTATTGAAGAAGCTTTAACTCAGCGGCCTGAATGGGCTTTAAAAAACTGTCAAAAACTTGCCACAGAGGCCATTCAGCAAGGGGCATCTTATTATGGCCGAGCAGCAGAGTGGTTGGATAAAGCTTATCTTGCTGCTATACAAGCACAATCTATCGCTCAATGGACTAAAAATATCCGGCAGCTTCTTGAGGAACACCAACGTAAACGCAATTTGGTTCCCAAGTTAAAAGAACTCCTTACCAAACATAACATTGACCTATAACTTCCATACCTTAGGAGAGAGAATCTCTTAAATAAGTATAGACGCAAAAGGCTTAAGCTCTATTCTTAAAGCACGCTTAACGAGATTTAAATAAGCCATATCTATTTTTCTAAGTCGATAAGAGTTTTTGGAAAGGAACTGCCTCCCCCAGATTGCTAAATATTCTTCTCAATTTTGAGGAGAATTTTTAGGCTCCATCGTGTTTTTAAGCATCTTTCCCTATTGCAACAAGGCCCCCCTTTGTTACAGAATCTATTGAATGTACTCAGAATTTGATAGAAAAACCTCAATCTGCTGCTATGGATAAATCTTATCAATCCTAGGCATGGTAGAAGCGGCAATGCGGATAAAATTTTAAACAACGCGCCTTATGGAAAGTAATCTCATTAGTCGACAGTAATTGATAGGTGCTCAGGATAATAAAGTCATTTTTTCTGCTCGAAGTAAAAACAATATGCTTTTCATCTACTCTTTATGCACTCACGTACTTTATAAAGCCCCTTTTGTTAAGCATAGGCGGATCTTTCAGAAGGTTGGGTATGGAGGGTAAGTTTTTTTAAAGCGTATAAACAGTTACCTTTGCACTCTATAGAAAGCGACTTAGATCTATTCTTGATTGAGTTTAAACGTGAAGTTGGCCATACGTGCTTTAAGCTTATAGTAACTTTTTTAACCTAGCTCTATCGTGATCTTTAGCTCTTCCTTTTCAAATCCTTAACTCTTCTCTATCATACTGAAGTTCTGCGTCTCTTTGCTTAACGGCAGCAAGCACTACTTCTTCATCTTCTTTTAACTCCTGGCTGGCGAACTGAAGTGCCCTATCATTTTGCTTAACGGCAGCAAGCACCACTTCTTTATCTTTGTTTAGCATCTGGCTTGCGTAATAAAAGGCTAAGCCATTTTGCTTAACGGCAGCAAGTACCACTTCTTTATCATTCTTTAATGCCAGGCTGGTGTACTGAAGTGCACAGCCATTTTGCTTAACGGCAGCGAGCACCACTTCTTTATCTTCTTTTAACTCCTGGCTTGCAAACTTAAGTGCCAAGCCATCTTGCTTAACTGCAGCAAGCACAATCTCTTTATCATTCTTAAGTGATTCCAGCATCCACTGCAATACCCTGCCATCTTGCTTAATGGCAGCAAGCACAATTTCTTTATCTTCCTTTAGCTCCTGGCTGGCGTACTCAAGTGCCCAGCCATTTTGCTCAACGGCAACAAGCACTACTTCTTTATCTTCTTTTAATGCCTGGCTGGCGTACTCAAGTGCCCAGCCATTTTGCTTAACAGCAGCAAGTACAAATTCTTTATCTCTTTTCAATACCTGGCTTGCGTACTTAAGTACCCAGCCATCTTGCTTGAGGGCAGCAAGCACCACTTCTTTATCTTCTTTGCTTACATACCCAAGTGATCGGCCCTCTTGCTGCACAGCAGCAAGCACAATTTCTCTATCTTTTTTTAATTTCTTGCCTGCATGCCGAAGTGCCAGGCCATTTTGCTTAACAGCAGCAAGTACCACCTCTTTATCTTTCTTTAAACCCTGGCTGGCGTACTGAAGTGCGCAGCCATTTTGCTTAATAGCAGCAAGCACCACTTCTTTATCTTCTTTTAATTCCTGGCTGGCGTACTCAAGTGCCAAGCCATTTTGCTTAATAGCAGCAAGCACCACTTCTTTATCTTCTTTTAACTTCTGGCTTGCAAACTTAAGTGCCATGCCATGTTGCTTAACGGCAGCAAGGACTACTTCATTATCTTTTTTTAAATCCTGGCTTGCGTACTCAAGTACCGAGCCATCTTGCTCAATAGCCGCAAACACCACTTCTTTATCTTCTTTTAACTTCTGGCTTGCGAACTTAAGTGCCCAACCTTTTTGTTGAACGGCAATAAGTACAAAACTTCTCTCATTTTTAAGCTCTTCAGGCGCATACTCAAAGGTCGAGCCATTTTGCTGGACGGCAGCAAGCACCACTTCTCTATTTTCTTTTAATTTTTGGCTGGCATAATAAGATGCAAAGCCATGTTGCTTAACGGCAGCAAGCACTACTTCTTTATCTTCTTTTAATGCCTGGCTGGCGTACTCAAGTGCCAAGCCATGTTGCTTAACGGCAGCAAGCACCACTTCCTTATCTTTTTTTAATTCCTGGCTGGCGTACTGAAGTGCCCAGCCATCTCGCTTAACGGCAGCAAGCACCACTTCTTTATCTTTTTTTAACTCCTGGCTTGCCTCCCGAAGTAGCCAGCCATTTTGCTCAACAGCAGCAAGCACCACTTCTTTATCTTCTTTTAACTTCTGGCTTACGTACTGAAGTGCCGAGCCATTTTGCTCAACAGCAGCAAGCACCACTTCTTTATCTTCTTTTAACTTCTGGCTTACGTACTGAAGTGCCCGGCCATCTTGCTTAACAGCAGCAAGCACAAAACTTCTCTCATTTTTAAGTTTCTCATGCGCATACTCAAAGGACGTGCCATTTTGCTGAACAGCAGCAAGCACAACATCTTCATCTTCTTTTAATGCCTGGTTGGCGTATGCAAGTGCCTTACCATTTTGCTGAACGGCAGCAAGCACCACTTTTTTATCTTTTTTTTGAACTTCACTTGCATACTGAAGTTTCAAGCCATCTCGTCTAACGGCAGCAAGCAGACATCTCTTTTCTTTATTTAATTCTATTTCTGATAGCCACTCCCCCAAATGTCGCGGCTCCTTCTGAACGGCAACAGCTTCCTTACTTTTCCTGCTTTTTAGCTTAAGCTCAGCAGGCTCAGGGGTCCAAACGTTTTGCTGGACAGCGGTAAGCATAGCGGCTGTATTACTGGAAGGGAAGCTAAGCTGTGGAGATGCAGGATGCACCGCTGGGGGGGAGCTAGGGTAGCATTTTTGATGAGTAAAGTCCCAAATGCCTACAACTATATTTCCTAGAATAGGAATTAGCAAGATGATACACCGTTTAAAGCTTTTCTGACTAAGATGCCGATAATAGGAGCTTTTATTTATATTTTCTTTTTGTTTAGAGCGTAAAATGACCTGTTTTTGAAAAATATCAAATAGGTTAGTTACTGTACTGACGATGGGTATGTAATCAGCCACCTTATCTATATAACTGCAAGCCTGAGATAACTTATTTATTTCCACTGAATATCCCTCAATAACGAGCTTAAATTAAAAACAACTAAACACAATCATGTTATTAAATTTAAAAGAAAGCAACAAGTTAATTAAATACAACCTATTAAATAAAGCAGCTACTTCTTTCCTTAAAACGATCACTTTTACATAAGTAGGCAGATCTCTTTTTTATTTTTGCTTGGTAAGCTTGCAAGATGCTATGGAAAGAGCCAAAGGGAAAAAATTAAAGGCTATAAAAAAAGAAGCTGTGGCGCGGATGTGCAAGCAAGCTTTTGATCAAGAAGGCTGCTTAACCCATGCATAATTAGCTATTTTTTTAAAAATATCGCCACAAAGTGTAGGCAAATATATCAAGGAGTAGGAATTAGAAAACCGCGAGGTTCTTCCAAGAAGAGGATCTATCCATGATATAGGCCCTACTTTAACTCACAAAACAAATGATCATTGAAAAGCTCTTTATCGAGCAAAAAACTGTTCAGCAAGTGAGTAGAGAAACAAAGCCCTTTTTACCGGCGATACAAAGGTATATATCCACTTTCAAGCAAATATTGCTATGCAAACGAAAAGGTATGCCTACAGAAGAAGCAGCTTTTTCGGTGGGTAGGACTTCTCACTTAGTCAATGAATATAAAAAGATTATTGAACAATATAAGCGGAAAACAATAAATGAAGGTGTTGATAAAAAATATTAATCAGAAAAAAGATTAAGTTAAATGCCAGTTAATGACAAATGTTCTTATTTAAAATTTTTTAAAAACAGGGGTCTGTTTTTACCGTTATATAATTTGTGGCGTTGTTGCGTAAATGCTAAGAAGTGTATGCGATAAGATTGCTCTTTAACACATAAGAGCTATAAAATTAGTTTGCAACAACAAAAATATAGGCAAGCTATGGAAAAAAAGCTCA
>NZ_VJOT01000075.1 GCF_011087585.1 Neochlamydia sp. AcF84 | reverse complement strand
CGTCCTCACCAGCTTAAACAAACAATTTCCCAAGAAAAACATCGAAATTTGGTTTGAAGATGAAGCACGGCTTGGACAACAAAGCACCTCTACTAAGGTATGGGCAAAAAAAGGAACGCGGCCAAAAGCTCTTAAGGCAGACAGAATATAAAAACCTGTATGTAGCTACAGCTGTTTGCCCACGTTCAGGGCAAGCAGAAGGGATGATTTTACCTTTCTTAAATAGCCAAGGAGTGGAAATTTTTCTTAAGCAAGTTAGTCAATCGCTACCTGCTTCTTCCCATGCTTTGCTAATTTTAGACCGAGCTAGCTATCATACTAGTAAAACGCTGAAAGTTCCTTCCAATATTCACCTGCTCTTTCTACCTCCTTATAGTCCTGAACTTAATCCTGTTGAAAACTTATGGCATTACTTGCGTAGCCATTTTTGGTCTAATCGTATTTATCGGGGTTATAAAGAACTAGAAAAGATGGCAATAGCTTCTTGGAGAAAGGTATGTCTGCAAGAAAAAAGAATGAAAAGTTTATGTGCTGTATCGTATGCCTAATTGTGTAAGGAGTAATTTAAAAGCGTATAATTTAAACTTCAGGTGAAAAATGTGGATTATAACAACTAGCCAGCTAAGAATGATTTTCTCCAAGTGGATTATTGTCAATAGCTAATGCTTTAATTCTATACTTTTTTGCCTTGTCTAAATTTCCTTGTTCTTGGTAGATTGCCCCCAAAGTGTTGTAATCACTTGCCACCTGAGGATGATTTTCACCCAAACTTTTAAGGTCAATGGCGAGAGCTTTTTTAATATATCCTTTCGCTTTGCCTAAATCGCCTTGTTCTTGATAGATTGTCCCTAGATTGTGGTAATCATTAGCCACTGTGGAATGATTTTCTCCCAAAAGCTTAAGATCAATGACCAGACCTTTTTTGATAAACTTAGCGGCCTGTTCTAAATTCCCTTGTTGTTGATAAATAGTACCTAAATTGCTGTAAAAGCTTGCTAGTGGGGGGTAATTTTTACCAGAACACTTAAGTGTGATTTCTAGCGCTTTTTTTGTAAACTCAGCAGCATTCTCTAATTTATCTTGATCTTGGTAAATTTGCGCCAGATTGTTGTAACTAAGTGCTACCGTAGGATGATTTTTACCATAACATTTTAGGTCAATAACTAGAGCTTTCTGTGTATAATCAGCGGCTTGTTCTAAATCGCCTTGCTCTTGGTAGATTGCTCCCAGGTTGTTATAATCTCTTGCCACTCTGGTATGATTTTTACCAAAACATTTTAGGTCAATAACTAGAGCTTTCTGTGTATAATCAGCGGCTTGTTCTAAATCGCCTTGCTCTTGATAAATGGTTCCCAAATTATTATAATTTGTTGCCACCGTGAAATGATTTTCGCCCAAAAGTTTGAGATTAATGTCTAAAGCTTGCCTGGTATATTTAGCAGCCAGCTCTAAAATACCTTGCTTTTTATAAATTGATCCCAAGGTGTTATAACGGATGGCCACCGACGAATGGTTTTCACCAAAAAGCTTATGATCAATATCGAGTGCTCGCTTTGCATACTCAATGGCCAGCCCTAAATTTCCTTGTGCTTGGTAGATTTGCGCCAGATTGTTGTAATCGATTGCCACTGTAGGATGATTTTCATCGAAAATCTTAAGATCAATATCGAGTGCTTGCTTGGTATATTCAGCGGCTCGCTCTAAATTTCCTTGTTCTTCGTAAATTTGCCCTAAATTATTGTAATCTCTTGCTACCGTAGGATGATTTTTACCAAAAAGCATAAGGTTGATAGCCAAAGATTGTCTGGCATAATTAGCGGCTAGCTCTAAATTTCCTTGTTCTTGGTAAAGGGTTCCCAGATTATTGTAGTCTGTTGCTACTTTAGGGTGGTTTTTCCCTAATAGCCTAAGATCAATAGCTAAAGCTTGCTTAGCATACTTAGCGGCTTGCTTTAGGTTCCCTTGCGCTTGGTAAATGGTACCTAGATTATGGTAACCTGTTGCTATGGTGAGATAATTTTCACCAAAAGGCTTACAGTCGATAGCTAAAGCTTGCTCAACATACTTCGCTGCTTGTTCTAGCTTCTTTTGTAATAAGTAGGTAATAGCTAAATTGTTGTAATCTCTTGCTATCGTAGAATGATTTTCACCAAGAAGTTGACGGTCAGTAGATAATGCTTGCTTAGCATATTTAACTGCTTTTCCTAATTTCCCTCGTTCTTGGTAAATTATTCCCAGACCATTTAAGGCCAATGTATTTTGAGAGTTTTCTTTTATTGCTAGTTTAAACCAACCTTTTGCTTCCTTATGTTGAAAAAGTCTGAGAGCTATATTTCCTCGATCCTCTAGTGAGTTATCATCTAAACATGAAAGTTTAAGGCTGTCTTCATCTCCTGCTAAAAACTGCTGAATAACCTTGTAGAAAGGAATAAAGATGCGATAGATTTTTATTATTTTTTTTAAAGAGTTCTTATCTAAAGCAAATTGCTTTTTGATAAATATAGGATCATCAAAACCAAACGCCTTAATGAGTGGATTCATCATCTCTTGTTGCGCTTGATAATAAGTATAGGTTTTAAGGCGCATAATTAGCGCTATGCTCATCCATTCCTTTAACTTTTCAGCTGCCTTATGAGTTATAGTTTTTTGCTCCTTTAACTCATCAATTCTTTCAAACGTATTTGATGTTTTTAGTTCTTCGAGAAGGGCTAATCTATCTAAAGCCAGGTGAGGAAAACGATACAAATCATTTTTAACTTTGAAAAGCATTCCCTGCCTTTCAAAATCGTTTATTCCTGGATTAAAAGCCAGCATATCTGCTTGAATCAAGTGATACTTTGCTAAATATTGGCGAAGAGTAAGGCCTTCATGATAAGAAGTATTGAGCAATTCTTGAATTTTTTTATCATATACTTTAGTCAATTCAGTATCACCCTTTAAATGAGTAAAATTGAGTAGCTCCATGGGAAGATGAGGCTCTTTTTCATGCCACCACTGGCCTTTTTCATCTTTACCAATATACTGGGCCATCTGTTCAGGAGTTTGAATAAGCTCAAATGTCTTAACATTGCCTAAAGGAGTTTTACAGCCTTTTCCTTCTACTCCTGCCCCATCAAAGGCAAAACCCCGAGGTGTTAAACCATCAAAAAAAATGATGGATTTCAAGCAAGGAATGTTTAAAGCAGGAAGAATGGTTTCTCCTAAGTTGATAACATGCAAATGAAGGAGGATTGTAAAACCCTTGAAATATTCTCTATTTACTGGAGTATCTTCTTCTATAAGAATACCAAATTCTAGGTCTGAATAAGGAGTCATTTCTTCTCTAGCTAGAGAGCCAAAACCTATCATGGCGTATTCACATGGAGCAGGACCTAAATTGTCAAAAATTTGTATTGCAAGCTGCCCAAAGAAAATTTTTATCTGGCGAGCCATCTCAGCATAAAGCTTTCTTACTTCTTGAGGAGAAGGGTTCTCTGGCAGAAGTTGCATTTTCTCCTTTATTTCTTCTCTAAAAATTTTTAAGGTGCAGCGATTGTTTTCGAATTGTTTCTCTCCTACCATCGGATCAAAAGGTCTGCCTTTATATTGTTTAACAAGAAGATTTTGAACTTGGGAAAGTCTATCCTTAAGAATTTTTTGCCGCTTTTGAGGAGCTAGGCGTAAGGCATAATTGTAAAGGCCCGCCGCTTGCAAAAGCGTTTCCGAAGTTCCTTTTCTTAAATAAATATCACCTAATTTTTCTATGCAAAAGCTTTCTTGGATAAAATCTTTTTCTTGAACAGCAAATTTTAAAGCTTGCGAATAAGCCTCTTCAGCATTCTCTAGCCTAGCATTTATTAATATATTGCTATCCTTACCAATTGGAAAGATGGTCTCTCCTAGCCAATCTGCAAGTTTGTCTAAATAAAGTGGCAATTTCTGAGGTTGATACTTTGTTAAAAACTTACTGTTACTTGGCATGTATTTACTAAACACTTTTGCACATCTTCTAGCATCAAGGATGCTTTTTAATTCATTATCGTTCAAGGTGCTGAACGAAAGAAAAACCTGTTTAAAGATTTTTAGGGGTAGGCTAGTTAAGGAAGAAGGCGCTAATCTTCGTTTCTTACTAGATTCATTAGCATGCGCATTTTGCGTTAAGGCTCTTTTAATTCCACGTGTCTTCACTGTTAGCTTAGCCTTTTTAGGAGGATAAGAAGAATTATCTTCGTATGAGAAAAAGCTATGAGGAACTTTTGATTTTGAAAGAAGAGATTGAGGTTGCTTTAAATGCTGCTGCGCATACCCAAAATGACCCCCTAAGTCCACGATAAAAATGTATTCTTTAGGTCTTTCTTTTTGAGGGATAGTTTTCCATTCCTGCGATCTATTCTCTTCAGATAGGCCTTGTTCTGAAAAGATCAGCCTATCATGTATATCGCAAATTAAATGATCTTCATTAACTGTTATTAGCCTAATAGGAATAGATAAGGCCGAGGCTAATAGATCGCCTTCCCCTAAGCCACTTACCCAAGTAGATTTTCTTTTTATTTCTTCGGCTCTTTCGCTGTCGGTGTGTTTAACAATATCAGCGAGTACTTGCCTTAAATAAGAAATTTTATCTTTACAATCGTCTAATAAAGGAATTTTTCTAGAAAGACAAGTATAGCTTCCTAAAAAAGCGCTAAAGAAGCAGTCTCCATCACTAGCCACCCCTTTTAATTCAAAACCCTCTTCTTTTAAATAAGCTGTCGCAGCATTTACTTTTGCTTCTTGAGAGTCGCTAATGATAGTTGAAGGATCATACCATAAAAAATTAGCTATTGGAGCTTGGTTCCAACGGCAAAGAGAGGATGGTAAATGATTTGTTTTATCAAATGTCAGCGAAAGGGGCTGCGGTGAATTATCTTTAAAATCTTTGGAATAAAGTCTTTTCCATCCATCAGTTTGTTCAATTAATTGCTTCCATTCTTTACACACTAATTTGGCTTGACATAAATCTGGTAGACCTAATTCATAAAATATTCTTAAAGCGATTTCTGCATAAACACTACTATTCCTGGCAGAATGTTTAGATTGTTTTTGTGGCTTCTCAAAAGCAGGAAATATAATGGGGTAAATATGAAGAGACTCTAAATTCATAAATATATCCTTATTTCGTCTAATTTGATTTTCACCTGCGATTTAGATTATCTACACTTTATTTTAGATCTTTTAAGTAGGCGGTATATCTTGTCAATAAAAATATATAAAGCATTTTTTACAGAGGTTGAGGGGAGAATTTGTAGCTAAGTAAGGAAAGAGGAAAAAATTCTAAACGTAAAGTAAGATATCGGATAAGGGGTAATTGGGTCGTTCAAGGGAACTTCCCTCCTTTAGGCTCAGGTCTGTCAAAAAATCTGTTTAAATAAATAATAAGGAAAGTAGGTTTTTATTATACTTTCAAAAGCAAACCAAGCTGCGAACGAAGCAAAGCGGAGTTTGCAGCTGCTAATCATTTATACAAATGGAGATAGACAATATGCCAATTCCTGAAAAATTTGATCTACAATATGAGCTTGCTAAATGTAAAACTGCTGACGATCTGACAGGGAACAATGGCCTTGTTCAGCGCCTCATTGGCAAAATGTTGGAGCAAATGTTCCGAAAGGAAGTGGATAAGTACCTTAGCTATAAGAAGCATTCATCTAAAAGGCCATCTTTTTAGGTAATAGAGCAGCAATGGACATACCAAGGAAACAGCTAAGAGCAATTGCGGCCCTGATTGGTTTAAAAATGCCAAGAGCTTGTAAAGCAGCCTTTAAACTTATAGATATAAAAAACAAACAAAGATTAAAAAAATTCATTCTTAATCTTCCCTCCTCCTTTCTACATGTTTTGTACCCCTTAAAAAATTTCTTTGGCTTAAAAATTGGTTTTGAAAAAGAGCTTTTAAAGGTGGATGGGCAGGCGTGATCCTGCAAAGGAATAAAGAGAGAGAAATGCAAAGGGAATGCAAATGACAGCATAAAAAAATTTAAGTAAGAAATTTATTCTGTTTTCTCGTTTGCAAACGAAATAAGAAATTTATATGATGCAATTTTTTATTTGAGCATTTCTTATGGCAATATCAGCACATAAACAGATCCATTTTTTAAAGGCTTTTATGCATTTTGACGAATACAATCCTCACCATTTTTTAGGTTTGCATAAAAATAAGCGAGGGCAAAAAGTTGTACGTTTATGGCGGCCGGGAGCCAGCGAAGCTTACTTACAATTATTTGATAAAATTGTTAAAGCTAAATGTGTCCATCCAGCCGGGCTCTTTGAATATCGAGTTCCTGCACATACTTCTTTTAAAGATTACAAGGTTTACCATCATAATGGCCTATTAGACTATGATCCTTATTCCTTTTCCCCCTCGCTTGGCGATTTAGATCTCTATCTTTTCAGTAGGGGAGTGCATTATCAGCTTTACAATGTGATGGGAGGGAGGCTTGTTAACCATCAGGGAATGGAAGGCGTTCGTTTTTGCGTGTGGGCTCCTAATGCCAAAAGTGTAGCGGTGGTGGGCGATTTTAACCATTGGGATGGCCGCTGCAACCTTATGCGTTCTTTAGGTAGCTCGGGTATATGGGAATTATTTGTGCCTGGATTAAAAGAAGGTTTAAAGTACAAGTTTGAAATCCGATCTCAAGGAGAGGATTTACATCTCAAAGCTGATCCCATGGCTCTCTGTGGTGAAATGCGGCCCGCTAATGCTTCTATTATAGCCCATGTGGATAAATTTATATGGGAAGATGCTAAATGGATGGAAAAACGTCAGGCAGAGGCCGCTCAGCCTAAACCTATTCATATCTACGAAGTCCATCTTGGTTCTTGGAAGAAAAAAGAGGGCTGGCGTTTTATGAATTATCGGGAGATAGCCCCAGAGCTTGCATCCTATTGCCAGGAGATGGGCTATACGCATGTGGAGCTTCTCCCTATCCAAGAGCATCCATTAGATGAATCGTGGGGATATCAAGTATCAGGATATTATGCAGTCACTAGTCGCTTTGGAAGCCCTGAAGATTTCCAATGGTTTGTCAACTATATGCACGAAAATAATATTGGCGTTATCTTGGATTGGGTGCCCGGGCATTTTCCCACAGATAATTTTTCTTTAGGACGGTTCGATGGTACAGCTCTTTACGAGCATGAAGATTACAAACAAGGCTATCATCCCCATTGGAATACCTACATCTTTAACTTTGGACGCAAGGAAGTTGTGAACTTTCTGATCGCTAACGCTCTTTTCTGGTTTGATAAGATGCACGTGGATGGCTTAAGAGTAGACGCCGTAGCTTCGATGCTCTACCTTGATTATGGTCGTGAGGAGGGACAGTGGATTGCCAATCAGTTTGGCGGAAATGAAAATTTAGAAGCGATTGAATTTATGAAACATCTTAATTCCATCGTGCATAAAAACCATCCAGGTGTGCTAATGATTGCTGAGGAATCTACCTCTTTTCCAAAAGTTACTCATCCTGTGGAAGAGGGAGGCTTAGGCTTCGATATGAAATGGAATATGGGATGGATGAATGATACCTTAGATTATATGGCTAAAGATTCTATTTATCGTCGCCATCACCATCATAATCTGACTTTTGGACTACTCTATGCCTTCAGCGAAAAATTTATTTTAGTTTTATCTCATGATGAGGTAGTCCACGGAAAGAGAAGTCTGCTAAGTAAAATGCCAGGGGACATGTGGCAACAGTTTGCTAATTTACGCTTATTACTGAGTTACATGATGTGTCAGCCAGGCAAAAAATTGCTTTTCATGGGAGGTGAGATTGGCCAGTGGAATGAATGGTCTAGTACAGGGCAAATTGAATGGCCACTGCTGCAATTTCCTCTTCATCAAGGCTTAAAAGAGATGAACAAAGATCTCAATCACTTCTACTTGCAAAATCGCAGTCTATGGGAAAGAGATAATGATCCGGCAGGATTTGAATGGGTAGATTTTGAAGATCGCCATAATAGTGTGATCTGCTATCTTCGTAAAAGCTTGCATGATATTCTACTTTGCGTACATAATTTCACACCTAATTATTACTCTGACTACCGAGTAAATTTAAAAAATTTAGCGGCAGTGGAAGAAGTTTTTAATACGGATGATGTAAAGTATGGCGGCTCCGGAAAGCTTAATATTAATCCAGAAATCTTGATTGATTCTCATGGAAAGGCTGCCGCCTTAAAAATCCATCTTGCTCCTTTATCTACGATGATCTTAAGAGTTAATTTTTGGTAGTTTTTATATGAATAAGCACGAATACGAAGAGCTGTGCAAAGAGATTTGGCAGCACAATAGACATTACTACATTGAGCATAATCCTGTCATTTCCGATCAAGAATTTGATTTATTGTTAAAAGAATTGGAAGAAGCTGAGCGCCTTCATCCTGAATGGGTGACCTCTAGCTCTCCTACGCAGCGTGTGGGAGAAATGCTTAGCGGAGGATTTGAGACGGCTACCCATGAAATTCCTATGCTTTCTTTAGCTAATACCTATAGCAAAGATGAGATTGTGGATTTTATTAAACGCATTCAAAAGCTGCTAGGCGAGCAGGAACCCGCTTTTTGCACCGAGCTAAAAATGGATGGCATTGCTGTATCGGTGCGCTATGAAAAAGGTATTTTTGTGCGTGGTTTGACGCGGGGGGATGGACGTAAAGGAGAGGTGATTACTAACAATATTAGAACGATTGCCCGTTTGCCTTTGCGTTTGTATGGGAAAAACATCCCCGAGGTGTTGGAAGTGCGAGGTGAAGTATTTATGCCGCATGAAGCTTTTAGGCGTTTAAATGAAGAACGTGTAAAAGCGGAGGAGCCTATATGGGCTAATCCCCGTAATGCAGCTGCCGGTTCCTTAAAATTGTTGGATCCACGTGAGTCTTCTAGAAGAAAACTAGATATTGTATTTTATGGCATTGCTAACGCCCATCTCCATGGCTTAACTAGCCAATATGAGCTTCATCATTATATAAAAGAATTGGGCCTGCCTGCCTTATACACCTATGCTAAATGCCATAATATTGAGGAAATCTGGGATTATACAGAAAAAGTCCAGGTTTTGCGTAAACAGCTTCCCTTTGATATTGATGGGGTAGTCATTAAATTAGATGCTCTTCGCGAATGGGAGTTTTTAGGAAGTACTGATAAAAATCCACGATGGGCCATTGCCTATAAATTTGCAGCCGAACAAGTAGCCACGCGTATCCATGCTATTACTGTGCAAGTCGGCCGCACAGGAGTCTTAACGCCTGTAGCAGAATTAGAGCCTGTTTTTCTAGCTGGAAGTACGATTGCCCGCGCTACGTTGCATAACCAAGAAGAAGTCAAACGTAAAGACATCCGTGTTGGAGATCTTGCTATTATTGAAAAGGGAGGCGATGTTATCCCTAAGGTAGTAAAGATCGATTTATCCAAGCGTGTAGAAGGAACCCTCCCCTGGTCAATGCCTTCTTCTTGTCCTAGTTGTGGAAGTAAAGTTGTTTATGTAGATGGAGAGGTAGCTGTACGATGTCCTAACGTCTCTCAATGTTTGGAACAACAATTAAAAAAGCTCATTTACTTTGCTGGCAAAGAGGCTTTAGATATTGAAAATCTGGGAGAAAAGGTAGTTGAGCAGTTGTTTAATAAAGGATTTGTCCGCAATCCTTCCGATATTTTTTGTTTAACCGCCGAGCAGCTTGCCCAGCTGGATAATTTTAAAGCCAAATCTATCCACAATCTTTTAACAAGTATTGATAAAGCCCGCAAGGTAAGCTTGGCGCGCTTTATCATGTCTTTAGGCATCAAGTATGTGGGGAGCGGTACTGCTGAAGCTTTAGCTATTAAAGCAGGGGACATCTACCATCTTATGCATATGTCTTTTGAGGATCTATTAAAAATAGAAGGGGTGGGAGATAAAGTGGCTTCTGCTGTGGTGGATTATTTTAATGATCCTAAAAATCGCTTAGAGATAGAGAAGCTTCTAGCCAATGGCCTAGAGCTGCAACCGATGCAAGCTGCTGCTTTCAAGGGGCATGCGTTTAATGGTAAAACATTTGTCTTAACAGGCACATTAAAAAAATATTCACGCCATGAAGCTGCCTACATCATTAAAGAAAGAGGGGGAAAAGTGACAGATAGCGTCAGCAAAAAAACTAATTATGTTTTAGCCGGAGAGAGTGCTGGCTCTAAGTTAGAAAAGGCTCAAAAGCTTAACATCACTATCCTTAATGAAGATCAATTTGAGAGCCTTTTATGACAGGACGTTTGGCCTTTAGAATTTAGGATAAGGAATAAATTCTTGATCAGCTGCCTCCTTAAGCTTAAGGGGTAACCCTATTAAGTGCTTGGCTATAGCAAAAGCAGTTTAAAAACTAGGCTAAAGAAATCGCTTCTAAATTTTATAAGGCTTACTAGATAAACCTTTTAAATTCAGGTGAAAAGGAAAAGGGTTAAAATTAGACTATTTGCAACTTGTTACGCTCCGTCGCTTTAGAAAAAATTGGAGAATTTTCTTCTGGGCTAGCAATTAATGTACCCATTAGAGTCTGGTGATTAAATCCATGAACGCGTACTTTTTGTAGGCTGCCAATTAGAGCTTCGCTACCAGCAAAAACTACGTTTTTCCAACAACGTGTACGCCCTTTCAGTAAAGTCTTATCTTTAGAACTATGCTTTTCCACCAATACCTCGACTTCTGTATTTAGCAGGAGTTGTCTTTGTTTAGCTGCTATCTCATCATGCAAGCTGAGAAGTTGCTGTAAGCGTTCTTGCTTGACCTCCTCGCTAATATCATCTTTCCAACGCATCGCCGGCGTTCCTTTTCGTGGGCTATAGGAAAAAAGAAAAGCCACCGAAAACTCAATTTGCTTCATTAAATCATAGGTTTGCTGAAAATCTTCTGCTGTTTCAGTAGGAAAGCCTACAATAATATCTGTGCCTAAAGTGACATTAGGCACAATTTCTCGCAGCATGTGGACTTTCTCAAGATATTGCTCAATCGTATAAATACGATGCATTTTTTTTAGGATGCGGTTAGAACCTGCTTGCATAGGGAAATGTACAAACTCGCAAAGTGTTTTCAGATCCCGAATAGCTTCCATCAACTCTTTAGTGATATCCACAGGATGGCTTGTCATGAAACGTACACGTTGCAGACCTGGGATTTTATCTATTTGATAAAGTAAATCATGAAAGCGACACTGCCATTCTGGCTGGTCTTTTCCATAGCTATTAACATTTTGGCCTAAAAGGATGAGTTCTTTATATCCTTTACTCACTAATTGGCGGCATTCCTCTAAAATGTTTTCCGGTGAGCGTGAAACTTCAGGGCCGCGTGTATAAGGGACCACACAATAGGTGCAAAATTTATCACAACCGCGGATAATGGAAATATAAGCTTTAACTTTATCGTCCCGTTTGGCGCTTAGATAATCTAGCTCAAATTGAAATTGCTCGTCTGTGCGCACGATTTGCTTATCACTAGCTAAGACTTCATCGAGCACATGATTGAGTTCATGGATGTTATTCGTGCCGAGCACAAAGTCAATATGGGGAAGTTTTTGAAAAAGAGACTCTTTTTTGGCATTGGCCATGCAGCCGGTGACACCAATGATAGGATTGTTTTGCAAGGAGTGTCCTAATTTTCCTAGCTTCCCCATGACCTTCCTTTCTGCTAAATCTCTAATCGAGCAGGTATTAAAGAGTAATAGATCTGCCTGGTTTTCATCTTCCGTGCGCACAAGGCCACGCCCTTCAAGGAGGCCTACCATAATTTCTGAGTCAAGTTCATTCATTTGACATCCATAGGTTCTCACGAAAAAGCTTTGAAGTTTACGCATAATAAATCCACTTACCTGTTTTTAAGAAAGGGATTATTGTAGGGCAAACGTCATCTTTTTTCAAGTTTTCATCCTGCTGAAGTGAGGATACAGCTTAAAAAGTATAGAAGCTTCGAAGAATAAACTTACAAAAATGAATAAAAACATTGGCAAAAATGGCAGATAATAGGTAACATGTACCTTCATTCTGAACAAACATAGAATTTTTAGGTTCTAAACATGACTCAATATACAAATAAGACAATCATGCATCGTAAAGAAGATAGCCGGCCTACATGGTTTATTCTAGATGCAACAGGTAAAACTCTGGGACGCTTTGCTGCCGAGATTGCTAAAATACTTAGAGGTAAGCATAAACCCTCCTTTACTACTTATTCTGATGCAGGGGACGGTGTTATCGTTCTGAATGCTGATAAGATTCGGGTGACTGGTAACAAAGAAGCTCAAAAGGAGTATATTTCCTATACAGGCTATATGAGTGGTCTTCGTCGGACACCCTATCGTGTTATGAAAGCTCGTAAGCCTGAATATATCATTGAGCATGCTGTGAAAGGCATGATGCCGCATTCCCGTCTAGCTAACGCGCAGCTTAAGCGTTTACGCGTCTATGCGACAGGAAAAGAACATAATCTAGAAGCTCAAAAACCAATCAAAGCAAACATTTAAGATAAGTAGACACTATGGAAGAATTTGTAGCAACCGGTCGTCGTAAAGCAGCCGTATCTTCAGTCAGGATTAGGCCAGGTTCCGGCAATATCGACATTAATGGCCGTACTTTTGAGGAATATTTTCCTTTAGAAATCCAACGACGTACGATTTTGGCGCCCTTTGAAAAGCTAAATGGTAATGGTCGCCATGATATGATTATCCGTGTAAAAGGCGGGGGGGTGGAAGGTCAAGTAATTGCTTCTCGTCTAGGCGTTGCTCGTGCTCTATTGCTCATTGAAGAAGGCCTCCACCAAGAGTTTAAATCGCAAGGATTCTTAACACGGGATGCGCGTAAGAAAGAACGTAAAAAATATGGCCATGCAAAAGCCCGTAAGAGATTCCAATTCTCTAAACGTTAATCTTATCTTTCTACCGATTTTACTATTTCCCAAAGGAGCCAACAGGCTCCTTTTTTATTTTCTTCGATATTTGTTATTTTGAGTATCTCTTTACAAATTTATCCATTGTATAAGCCGTTTAGATGTTCTAACTCACATTCCGCAAGTTGTAACGATTTCAAGATATTATTATTTAGTAATTTTGATAGATTGATTTTAGCCCACCTTGCTCCTGTTTTTTATGGCTTTCTGAAAACAAGAAAGGAGTAGAATTTAAATTAAAGAATTAACTTTTTTTAATGAATTAACAATCAAGGGATTAAAATTAAAGAGAGGAGCGTGGGCCTACAACTTTTTTTAGAAAAAACTATTCTTGTATAAGCGGTCAAGGGGCATACCTAGCTTTAGATGTGAGCCTGCGGGCATCTGTAAAGTCAAAATTGCCTGCAAATAGCTGTTTTTTCTATCTACTGCACTTATTAATCTACGTTATTGTTTTATCATCAAAAACTTAATCACTGCTAACCCTCGTGACCGCTTACATTCTTGTTCCTCCATAAGCAAAGAAATCGAAAACATGAAAGATGAAAAAGTATTGTAGCAAGGGCTTTAATTCTCTTAAGATTGTTTCTACACTATGCAATGAGATTGAGATAAGGGGAGATAATAAATGAATTAATCCATCATAATCCGAAAGCTATTATGACCACAGGAGGACTGATTAACTATTTAATGAGTAGGAGCTTATGTGTTGACTCAACCCTCTTTTCAGAAATTATAGGCCAATGGAAATTAACCTGCGGAATTGTGAGTTCTAAGTACTTTATTTAAGCCAATGAAGGGAGAGAACCTATCAAAGTTGGAAGGAGATTTTTATTTTCATTCATTGTCTTCTTTCCTGTGATTAGAAACATAATTCCGGGAAATAATTTTTTATTAACTCCATATGGCAAAATAGTGCCCAAATAATTTTGGGCTTGCTGAAGCTTCTTTGAGCCCAATAAGAAATGATCGCAATTTTGTAAATCCAATAACTGAATTTGAAAAAGAGCTATCGTACATTTGGCTTCTTCATCTGCCTGCTGAAAAGCAGGTGAAGCAAAATAGTCGTTAAAGTATGTTTTAATGCTGCAAGGCAAGGTGGTGAATAGAGTTGCCGGAAAGAAGACGGGGAGCCGTTCTTTTAATGAGAAGAGAATCTTCAGTTGAGAAAGGGTTCTTATTCTGAGCTATGTACATTGCCTTGCGCTCTGGCTCCCTCTTAGCTTGGTGAAAAATTACTTTTTTCCGCGAAAGTGATGAGAGATTTTTTGTCTTTTCTCTTTGTGTTACTGATTTTGGTTCCTTTGTAGCAAAGTATTAATATATATTAAAATTTTTCTGCTTATCTGATTGCCTGAAAGGTTCAATTCAGTGAGCGAGGAATTACGTTCTAGTGCTTGAGCTAAAGCACTAGCGCTTTCATTGCTTATCTTATTGACCGAGAGGTACAGCGCAGTAAGGGAGGAATTGCTTTCTAAAGCTTGAGCTAAAGCATTAGCCCCTTCATTGCCTATCTCATTGTAACTTAAGTCCAGCTTAGCAAGTGAGGAATTGCATTGTAGGACTTTAGCAAAAGAGCTAGCACCTTCTTTACTTATCTGGTTGGCTGAAAGGTTCAATTCGGCAAGTGAGGAATTACATTCTAAGGCTTGAGCTAAAGTGCTAGCGCCTTCATTGCTTATCTTGTTTTTTGAAAGGCCCAACGCAGTAAGTGAGGAATTGCATTGTAGAGCTTGAGCTAAAGCGCTAGCGTCTTTATTGCCTATCTGATTGAGGCTAAGGTCTAGTTTAGCAAGCGAGGAATTGCGCTGTAGAGCTTGAGCTAAAGGGATAGCACCTTCCTTGCCTAGCTGATTCCAATAAAGATTTAGCTCAATAAGCGAGGAATTGCGTTCTAAGGCTTGAGCTAAAGAGCTAGCACCCTCTGCGTTTATTTCATTAACCCCAAGGTTCAACTCAGCCAGCGATGAATTGGGTTCTAGGGCTTGAGCTAAAGCACTAGCCCCTTTACTGTTTATCTGATTAAGGCTAAGATCCAGCTTAGCAAGCGAGGAATTCTTTGCTAAGGCTTTGGCTAAAGCATTAGCGCCTTCATTGCCTATATGATTGCTCCTAAGGTTTAGCGCAATAAGTGAAGTATTGCTTGCGAGGACTTGAGCTAAAGCAGTAGTGCCTTCCTTGCCAATCATATTGTTCCAAAGTTCCAGCTTAGTAAGCGAGGAATTACGTTCTAGGGCTTGAGCTAAAGCACTAGCGCCTTCCTTGCTTATTTTATTGTCCCCGAGGTTTAGTTCAGCAAGCGAGGAATTATGCTCTAAGGCTTGAGCTAAAGCGCTAACGCCCTGATTGCTTATATCATTTTGCCTAAGGTCGAACTCAGTAAGCGAGGAATTGCATTCTAGGGCTTGAGCTAAAGCACTAGCGCCTTTATTGCTTATCTCATTGAGACTAAGGTCTAGCTTAGTAAGGGAGTAATTCTTTGCTAAGGCTTTGGCTAAAGCAATAGCGTCTTTGCTGCCTATCTGATTAAGGCTAAGGTCTAATTTAGCAAGCGAGGAATTGCGTTCTAGGGCTTGAGCTAAAGCCCTAGTGCCTTTCTCGCTTAGCTCGTTCCTGTGAAGATTTAGCTCAGTGAGCGCAGTGTTTATTCTAAGCGTATCCATTAAAGCGCTAAGCTCTTCCACTGGTAGCTCTTTTGGAACGATCCATTTGGTAAGAGAATTATCAATTAAACCTTTCAGCTGCCGTATTGCCTCCTTAGAGAAGTTTACTAAGTCATAACGAATGAGCATGGGCTGCTGATAAATAAGTTCATGATAAGGTAAAGAAGAAAGATTACAGCCAGCCAAGGTCAGACGTTTAAGATGAGGATATTTTTTAACTAAAGCTTGAATCTGGTGAGCAGCAAGGCGTATGCAGCCCTCTAGCTCTAGCTCTTCTAAAAGGGGAGCTTCTAACTGTAAAGAGGCCAAGGCTTGATTGCCTTTCAAGGTAAGAAAGCGCAGCTTAGGCGCTCTTAAACTAAGCTTGGAAAGACGCGTGCAATTAGAGAGGTTAAGATAGCTTAAGCAAGATAATTCGGGGAGAGATAGGGATTTTAAAGAAACACAGTGATTAGCATCTAACGTATTAAGAGCAGCTGAAGCTGCTAGTAGATTTCTTAGAAGAGCATCATTTAATGTCTGGCAATGTTTTAAACATAAAGTCTCAAAAGAGGAAGGCGTCATGGCTTTTAGCAAAGCAAGCTCTTGCTTTTGCTTAGAAATATCTACGAAAGCTAAAGCAGCTTCTCTTAAGTCATCAGTCAAAAGTTCATGGAAAGGCTGAATGTTTCCTAATATTATAGCAGCGGCAACGGCTTGAAGATGTTTAGGATGACTTTGATTTATCAAAGTTTCTAGCTCTTTTAATGCTTCTTTAGGAAGATAACGCTCTTCATGCTTAACTAAATCTTTGATAGGTATGTTGCTCGATTTTAAAAGAGAGTGGCTAGTGCTACTGGTCACTAAGCCATACGGACTTTTTTCATAAGATTGCCCAGGCCCTTTTAAGAAGCGCTCATAGGGCAAGAGGTGGGCGTCTTGTAGAAGATGCTCGTAATATTTTCCTAAAGGAGGATCTAAGCGGATTAAAAGCTCTAAAGGAGTTAAAGTGGCGTTGTTTTCTAAATTTTTTAAACTCCTTTGTAAGCGGGTAAGCTTCTGATAAGTTTTAGCTACTGTCTTAGGAGGCAGTAGAATCGAAATAACAGGGGTTTGCTTATTATAAACATAGACGAATTCACGGTCTTTCTCGGTAAAGAGTTTGGTATAACGCTGTTGCTGAGTGTTTAAGTCCTGTAGCCAAGTTTGCAGGAGTTCAAAAGGCTTAACTTGTAAAAAGCGTTCTCTTGTTTTGGAGTGAAGGGGTAGCTGCATCTGGTTTAAGCAAAAGAGAATAGATTTGACTTGCAGCTTGCCTTCTTCTGAAAAAGAAGGAACTAAGGCATGATCGTTATCGACGCTAACCAGCTGCTTTCTTATCTCTCCTTGATGATTGATAAAAGATTGGAGGATATAGTTATCAGGCTTACCATCCTCAGGGTTGACTAACATGGCTAAGAGCAACATATTATGTAATCGATGTAGATCCAGATCAGCCAGCGTATCACCTGCTTTTAAAGCGTCATCTAAGTTTTGTCCTTCAATTGTCTCCGTGACTAATAGAGGGTAAGGGTTGCGGCGAGCATTGTAGCATTTAAATAGCTCTGTTTCGGGTGTACCATGTCCAATGATTAAGCGATGTAAGCGTCCTACTGCATATTCCCTACCTGCCATTTCAGGATTAGGCTTTAAGTGCAGCTTGCGCTGCAGATAGCTAACCGCTACGACGGCACTACGTCCAGGAGTGCGAGGAGGTTTAATAAAATCTAAGGCTGCATTTAAAGGAAGCTGTTGCAGGACGAGAGGATGTAATTTAGCTAGGCCTGAGTCTACTCCTTCCCATTCAAAACCTTGGCCAGTCGCTGGTAGAGTAAATAGCATAAGAGATCGTAAGTAAGCAAAGGCGGGCAATTGAGCTTCTAAAAGATGCAAAGCCTCTTCTAACTTAAAGTTTCTAGCATGCTTTGTGGCAAACTCTAAAATCTTAGCGGGATGTGCGTTAGCGCCCGCTCCTTTTTTAGCTAACTCAATAAATACAAATAGGTTGTTTTCAACCATGGCTTTTTCTAAGGACGTTCTTCCTTTATGCGAAGAATGGGGATGATAATCAGGATAATCTAAATCGACTCCTTTGCTAACCATCTTATCCAATAAGAGGGAAAAACGAGTAGGTGCGAGCGAAGCGCGATTAATGAGAGAGAAAAGAGGAGGAGAGTGTTGCTCATCAACGGCATTAGGATTGATATCCTTTTGGGCTAGCAAAAGATCTGCTATCATAAGTATTTGCTCTTCTGCTAGGTGCGGTAAATCATAAGTTCGCATGAGTTTATGCAAGGCTGTCTGCCCAGCTTCATCCGCTTGGCTGACTTTAGCTCCTAACTGAAGCGCTAAGTTAACTAGGGGGCCCCTGCCTAGTTGGATAGCCATCAGCAAAAAATTTTGCTTTAGTACTAGGGAAAGAGGCAGCGGGGGACAGAAAGAAAGATTACTGATTGTTTTTAGGGGCTTAAGCAAGGCAGATATAGGGGCTGACCAGTTAAGGGCCATTAAAAAGTTGCTAGCTTCCTTCTCGAAAGGCACTAAACAAGGAGGAATATCTGTTGCAAATAAAGTAGTAGGCTCTAGGAGAGATTCAACGTTTGTGCGCTGGCGATGTAAGCTTAGGAGTGCATCTAAAGGATTAACATGCCTTTGCATTAAAACTTGGTAGCAGGCAAAAGCAGTGGGTTCTAAAGCTTGAAAAAGATCATAATGGGTCACATGATCTTGCTTCAGCTTGTCTTGAATGAGTTGCAATTTCCTAAAAAACGCAGACAGTAACCCTTTAGGTAATAAAAGCGGAATATCTAGCTTTTGATCGGCTGCTTCGTCAACAAGATCTTCTTTAGTCAGCTGATGTTGATGAATAAGTCTTCGATACTGCTGGTTTCTCTGGTCTAATTGCCTAATCCATTGCAGCAAAAAATCACGTGGGTTTAAATTCAAAATAAATTCTTTGGCTGAAGGAGCGATCGGCTGGTTCATGCATCCTTTAAGCAATAAAGGTAAGCATTTTAAATGGATGGCATGTCCTTTTTCTGCCCGAATAATAGCAGGCTCAAAAGCCTTGTCATTATCGATGCAAACCAACTTTAAGCTTTTTAGTTCTTGATCCTCCCACTCGAGTTCAACGATGTAGTTATCGGCCTTACCATCATTAGGCAGGATAAGGAGGCTGGCGATGATTAAATTACTAAAGGCTTCTTTATCAATTTTTTTTAGTAAAGGTGGAATAAGACGAAAAAGGTTTTCTATAGGCTGTTCTGGAAAAATCTTAGCAATCCAGCGTAAAGCTAAAGGCAGATCAATTAGCGAGCCTAAAGAAGCTTTTGCAGCTAGCTTAGGATGTGCCTTTAATATAGCTAAGAGCTGCCAGAAATTATTTTCTTCCTTAGTGGCCAAATAATCTGCACGAAATGCCTGTAAGCCTTGTTCTTCAGACCTTAGGCTAAATTCTCCCGTAGAGGAAAATTCGCTTAGACGTTGCTCTTCAGGTAGCCGCTCCATCCAGTTCTTAAATTCGTAGAAAAGCTTGGCAGGATCAGAAGAATAAGGCTTACGTGCTTCTTCTAAAAGAAAGGGCCAGCTTTTAATAACCTCTTGCGCACTTAGTAAACTTTCATCACATAAGAAATCAAACATTTCTAACATGCTGATAAGATCGGCTAGTAGCATAGCTTGAGGGCGTGTAGCTTTAGGAAAATGACCGATGGTATAGCCTACTTGCACAGTACGCGCTTCTAAGCAAGCAGCCTTACATAATTTTTCTTTAAAGTCTGGGTATTTCTTAAAGGTTTGCTGAGAAGTTTTGCCCTGCCACAATTGCTGCTTAAAAACCTTTTTTGCTTCCTCGTCTGAGGAGGCCTGCCAGCTGAAGGTTAAGACATTGGAAATTTTGAGGAAAGATGTAGGAGCAGCAATTAAAGATGTGGGAGAAAAGGCTTGTGTTAAAGAAGTAGCGGCATATTCCCATGCGGGCTTTAGATAGTCGGAGATCACCGCAGCGGTAGGGTTAGCTTTACAATGTAGACCTTCTAAAGAAGCGACGGCATGCCTGCCATGTGTATTCGTGCGGTAAGGTAGTCCTAGCTCATCGATAGAGAGCATAGCACGCGCTTTGGGTATGTCGATAAGCAGAAAATTTATGGAATCCCCGCAAACTTGGGCTTTTAATGCTAGCAAAGCTTCTCTTTCATTTACTTTGGAACTTTTTAAAAGCTGTTTAAGGAAAGTGGTATAGTAATCTCTCAAGACTCCTAGCTTTTCTTTATATGAAATAGTTATAGCTGAATCTAAAGCTTCCTTAATATTGGCCAAAGCTATATGAAAAGGCTGTAGGCGTAGATCTGAGTACTCATTCGCTCCCTGCTCAATCAAATCCTTCCTTTCTTCTTCTTTAAGCATTAACCATGGCAGCTTGAGATTAGGCAAAAGCGTGGCCAGTTTGCTTTTTTCTTCTAAGGTGTAAAGAGAAACCTCAGCGCGAAGATGAGCGATGGTTTCTCCTAATAAATCCTTTTCTCTACCTAGGTAAGCTTTTAAGCGCTGAATTAGAAAATTTTCCTCTCTTGTGATTTTATCATTTGATAATAGAGCGAGCTGAAGAGGAGAGAAAGGAGGTTGAATTTTTTTTTCTTCGATAGTGGGAGAATTAGAGATAACGCTGGCACTGCCTTCTACTTCTAATTCATTTTCTTGATAAAAGATGCGTGATGAACGACCTAAGTCGGGAGGAATTTGCATGTAAGCTCGTTAATTTTTTTGATTACTTTTCGAAGCTATCAGTGTTTACTTAGGAAAATTCAAAAGCAGCTGAGCTTTAATTTCCTTAGCCTGCCGCTTAGGGACTACACTTAAAAGGCTCTCTAAGAGCTTAGCATGAGTAGAAACAGTTGCTTTTTGCCAGTTTGAGTGTTTAAGCAAGATATTGAGGATATCGATTAATCCCTCTTCAATAGCATAATGCAAAGGTGTTCTTCCTTGGATATCCTGCTGAAGGATATCCATTTCAGGATAACGTGTTAATGCTAGCACCATGCTAATATTTCCTTGTAAGACAGAAAAATGGAGGGGCGTTTGGCAATGATTTTTTTCATGAGTTTGTGCATTGATATGGGCGCCGTTTTTAATAAGAAGATGGGCAGTTTCCACTTTGCCACAAAAAACTGAACGATGCAAAGGAGTGCGATCCAATCGGCCTTTGGTATTAATGGTAGAGGGCTTGTATTGAATAAGTAATTGAACGATCTCATGATGGCCTTTTTCAGCCGCCCAATGGAGAGGTAAATAGCCTTCAATATCCTTTAAAGTTAGGTCAGCACCCTTATCAATTAAAAGCTGCAGGGCTTCTCGTCGGTTATGATAAGCGGCGTAATGCAGAGGAGCAAAGCCTACCTGAGAAGGTGTATTAACAAAATCTTTACGACCCCATCTCCATTTTTTGCTAATTTCTTGCTTAAGATAATCGACCGCTCCTAGCTGGCTGGCTATAAAAAGGTTGGTGACTTTTAGATCCTTTTGTAGCTCTTGCTTTTTGGCTCTTAGTTTGGCTAGCTCTGGCTCCATGGCTTCTTGCAGCTCATAGCCTTGGTCTGTCAGCTGTTGCTTGCGCTCAAAAAGCTTCTCAAAAATATCTTGATACCTTTCAAACTTCTCATTAAGCTGAGCCCGCATCTGCTCTAAATCGGTTGTTTCTCCTAGAGGAAACTCTTCTTTAAGCTGATGGATATTTTCCTCTAACCTTTGCTGGTAGGCATGCTCTAAGCTCTCTTTTGTTTGAGCATTCAGCTGGATTGTGTGGCCTTCGATTACAATTAGCTCTCTTGCATCTAACAGTCCTCGGTAGTTTTCTAAGCAGTTTTCTTTAATGCTTTCTATATTTGTATCGATTTGCTGTCGAATCACTGATATTTCTCTTTGCTCAAGAGGTGGCTTAAGCTCTTTTAAATAAGCATCCATGATGTCTGTTGTCAAAGCAGCATTTTCCTGCATAGTTTCATCAAAGGCTCCTATAAGCCCTCTTAAGCGATAAACTTCTCTTTCAATTCTTGTCATCTCACTACTGATTTGATTTAAGGAAGCATCACAGTGAATGACTGGACGAGAAGGATCGTAGTTTAGTGAAGAAGAAAGCTGCATAAATTTTTATCCTTTAAATAAAAAAATAAATTTAAACTAGATGTGTTTTTATTAAAAATTCAAATTTAAAGGTTTAAATGGAATTTCTTTATTTAGTCAAGCAAATATTTGCTAAGCTTGCGAACTTATCCAGATAATATTGAAAAATTTAAATTTGTGGCGTATACTCTTCTTTTTTAATAAGGGAAAGAGGCATGCCAGGAAGATTTGAAGGATTTACAGATACTCAATGGAGAATCTTACAACCGCTTTTGTCGCAGAATCCTCCAAAAAATTTAAAGGGAAAGCCGCATACTCCCTGGAGAAAGATTTATAATAGTTTATTTTGGATTTTGATTACCGGCTCGCGTTGGTGTGATCTGCCTAAAGGACCCAATTGGGGATCAAGATCTGCTGCTCATCGGTGGCTAGGTAAAAATGGCAAGAAGATGGAACTTTAGATAGCTTGCTATCGGCATTAAAAGAATGCGCAGATGTGGCGGGAATGATTAATTGGGAAAGACTAGCCATTGATGGTTTTTTTTTCAGGGGGAAAGTGAGGCGGTAAGTTAATAGACTATGGTTACAAGGGTAAAGGCATGACTGCCCATCTTCTGGTAGACGGCAATGGCAGTCCATTAAGCTTTGAAGTAACCAGCGCTAAAGGAGATGAAAGGAAACAGTTGGAAAAGTTGATTGATCCGCATATGGATAAGCTGCAAAGGCTTTATGAACTCAGCCAAGTCATACCTGTTTTAGAAGCTGATAAAGGATATGACTCAGAGGAACTTAGGGAGAAGTTGCTAAAAAGGAAAATATATCCATTTATACCTAGGCGAAGAATAGGGGCTATCAAGAAAGCTGAGGTAGTTGTCTGCCAGCTCAAGAAATGGAGGTGGCAAGTTGAAAGAGCCATATCTTGGCTACAACGAAAGTTTAGAAGGATTGTTGTGCGATGGGAAAGACAAGTGAAGTATTGGAAAGGGCTGTTAAATTTTAGCCTTATACTGTTTTGGATAGGCAAATTATCGGGATAGGCTCACTAAATTTTTACTTTTATTTGGATGTAAAAATTTTTACACGATACTCATAGATGGAAATGGAAAGGCTAACGGGCACTAGGTACCTGTTGCGTAAATAATCTAATACGCTTTAGAAAAACTTCGTCTGCATACCCAACCCTCTGAAAGACGCCTTTCTGCTTAGCAAAAGGGATTTTATAAAGTACGTGACTGCATACAGAGTAAATTAAAAGCGAATAATAGCTTCTTTATTTAAGGAGCAACGTTATACTAGATTTATCACCTAAGGTAGCACCCACTGCGATTTGGGTATTCCAAGCTTTGCCAAACTATTCGCATCCAATGGTTTTGCCAGTAGTTCTGCTTGCCAATAGGCTATTTTTCCAGAGCGAATATTTTTTCCAAAGCTTCTTTTAAAGCGGCAAATCGCCGTTTTGGTAAGCGATCTTCTATAATATAGCCGCGAAGCTTTTTTTTAAGTTGCTTGGCATTACCATCTCCTCCCAAGATGTAAATGACTTTTTTAAAGCATCTTTTTTTTATTCAAGGCCTGTCCGTAGCTTGTCTAAAGTTTTTATGTTAGCTGGCTAAATTTTATAGCTCCCCATCTGTACTCAGAAAGCTTTTTATTGTCATTCCTCATTCATTAATGTAAAAAGGGGTGCCTTCGAGATAATTCTTTTATCAGCCAAATAAGCCGAAATAGTAGTTAAATAATTTTGGGCTTGCTGAAGTTTTTGTTGGCTAAACAGCGAATAATCACAATGCTGCAGATCTAATAGCTGAATTTGAAAATGGGCTGTTGTACGCTTAGTTTCTTCATCTGCTTGTTGAAAAGCGGATGATGGGAAATAGTCGTTAAGGATATTCCCTAGCTGCAGAGCAAGCCGACGAATAGGATCGGCAGGCAGAGGAGCATGAGGGATTTTTTCACTTGGAAGAAAGGTCTCAACAGAGAGAGAAGAGCTCGGAGCTTGAGCTAGGTGAGCTGCTTTACGATTTGGTTCTCTCTTACATCGATAAGAGTTTGCTTTTATTATCATAGGAGTGGCTAGAGATATTTGTCCCTCTCCTTGTTTTTGCTCATCTTGATTTCTTAATAACAGGTTATTAATAGATCGTATAATTTCCTTATCGTCTATCTGATTTTCGTAAAGGCCTAGATTAGTAAGCGAGAAATTACTTTGTAGGGCTTGAGCCAAAGTGCTAGCGCTTTCATTGCCTATCTTATTATTCTGGAGCTTTAATTCAGTAAGCGAGGAGTTGCATTTTAGAGCCTTAGCTAAAGCGTTAGCGCCTTGAGGACCTATCTGATTATTTCCAAGCACCAGTCGAGTGAGAGAGTTATTGACTTCTAAAGCTTGAGCTACAGCGGTAACGCCTTCAAAGCCTATTTTATTTACGTTAAGATTAATTGCAGCTAACGAGTTATTAGTTTTTAGGCTTTCGCTTAGATTGATAGCGCCTTGAGAGTCTACTTCATTCCAGCTAAGGTCTAGTAAAGATAGCGAGGTATTCGTTTTGAGAGCTATAGCTAAGGCGCTAACACCTTCCTGGCTTATTTGATTGCTAGAAACTTTTAGTGCAGTAAGGAAGGAATTCCCCTCTAATGCTTGAGCTAAAGCGGTAACGCCTTTATTACCTATCCGGGCTCCTTCCAGTTCTAGCTCAGTTAGCGAGGAATTGCGTTTCAAGGCCTGAGCTAAAGCGGCAGCGCCTTCAGGGCCAACCTGATTGGCTCCAAGATATAATTTAGTGAGCGAGGAATTGCTTTGTAGGGCTTGAGCTAAATCGCCAGTCCCTTCATTGCTTATCTTGTTGCTGTTAAGGTACAGCGTAGTAAGCGAGGAGTTTCTTTGTAGGGCTTGAGCTAAAGCGCTAGCCCCTTCATTGCTTATCTTGTTGCTGCTAAGGTATAGCGTAGTAAGCGAGGAATTGCTTTGTAGGGCTTGAGCTAAAGCTTTAGTGCCTTTATTGCCTATCTGATTGTAGAAAAGATTAAGCTTGGTAAGCGAGGAATTGTTTTTAAGGCTTCTAGCTAAAGCACTAGCGCCTTCATGGCTTATCTCATTCTGCGAAAGCATCAGAGTATTGAGCGAGGAATTACATTCTAGGGCATGGGCTAAAGCGTTAGCACCAAGATTGCTTATTTTATTATCTTCAAGGTTGATCTTAGTGAGCGAAGTATTGCATTCTAGGGCGTTAGCTAAAGCACTAGCACCTTGATCACGTAGGTTGCCTTTATTAAGATCTAAGTAGGAAAAAGAAGTATTGGCTTTAAGCCCATCCGTTAGAGCTCTGAATTCTATCCTGGATAGTCCTCTTGGAGGAATCCATTCAACAGAAGAATTATCAAGCAAACCTTTAAGAAACTGTATGACCTCTTTAGAGAAAGTTTCTAAATCATAGCGAATAAGCAAAGGTTGTTCATGGATAATGTCAACATGAGGCAAAAAAGAGAGATTACACCCAGCCAAGGTCAAACTTTTAAGCTGAGGGCATTTTTGAACTAAAGCTTTAATTTGGTGGACAGAAAGCCGTGAGCAGCCTTCAAGCTCAAGTTTCTCTAAAAAAGGAGCGTCTACTTCTAGAAAAGTTAGTGCTCGATTACCTTTCAAAGCCAGGAAACGCAGCTTAGGAGCTTTTAAGCTAAGCTTAAAAAGACGCATACAATTAGAGAGGTCAATAGAGTTTAAGCAAGACAATTCGGGAAAAGAAAATGATGTTAAAGAAGAACAATTGCTGGCATCTAACTTAGTAATGGCTGCAGAAGCTATTAGCAGGCTTTTTAAGAGAGTATCATTTAAAGCTTGGCAATTCTTCAACGTTAAAGTCTCAAAAGACGAGGAAGCCATGGCTTTAAGCAAAGCAAGTTCTTGCTTTTGTTGAGATATATCTATAAATGCTAAAGCAGCTTCTCTTAAGTCATCCGTCAAAAGCTCACGAAAAGGAATAATATTTCCTTTTTGCATGGCAGCGGCAACGGCGTGAAGATTCCTAGGATAACTTTGGCTGACTAAAACTTCAAGCTCTTTTAAAGCTTCTTTAGGGACATAGCGCTGTTCATGCTTAACTAAATCTTGAGTCGGCATGTTGCTCGATTTTAAAAGCGAGCGGCTAGTGCTGCTAGTCTCTAGACCATTAAGACTTTTTTCATAATATTGGCCAGGTCCTTTTAAAAAGCGCTCATAAATTGAGGTTTGCTTATTTTGCAATAGATGCTCATAATATCTTCCAAGAGGAGGGTCTAAGCGGATTAAAAGCTCTAAAGGAGTTAAATTGGCATTGTTTTCTAATTTTTTTAAAGCTCGTTGCAAACGACTAAGCTTTTGATAAATTTTAGCTACTGTTCTAGGGGGTAAAAGGATAGAGATGACAGGATTTTGCTTATTATAAGCGTAGACAAATTCACGATCTTTTTCGGTAAAGAGTTTAGTATAACGTTGCTGTTGCTTATCTAAATTTCTTAGCCAAGTTTGTAACAATTCTAAAGGGTTGATCTGTAAGAAGCGTTCTTTTGTCTTATGATGAAGGGGCTCGTGCATTTGGTTTAAGCAAAATAGGATGCATTTAACTTGCAGCTTTCCTTCTTCTGAAAAAGAAGGAATAAAAGCATGATCGTTATCAACACAAACTAGCTGCTCTTTTACTTCGCCTAGATGGTTGATAAAAGATTGTAGGATGTAGTTATCAGGCTTACCATCCTCAGGATTAACTAGCATGGATAGAAGCATCATATTATGCAGACGGTGTAAATCTAACTTAGTGAGCGTATTACCTGTTTTTAAAGCTTTGTCTAAAGTTTGCCCTTCGCTTGTTTCTGAGACTAATAGAGGATAAGGGTTAAGGCGGGCATTGTAGCATTTGAATAGCTCGGTTTCTGGTGTACCATGTCCAATAATCAGGCGATGTAGGCTTCCTACCGCATATTCCCTGCCTGCCATCTCAGGATAAGGCTTAAAATGCAGTTTGCGATGTAAATAGCTTACTGGGGTAGCGGCGCTGCGTCCTGAAGTCTTAGGTAGCTTAATAAATTCTAAGGCTGCATTTAAAGGAAGCTGCTGCATGACTAACGGATGTAACTTAACCACGCCTGAGTCTACACCTTCCCATTCAAAGCCTTGGCCAGTAGCTGGTAACGTAAAGAGCGCAAGAGAGCGTAGGTAAGCAAAAGCTGGCCATTGAGCTTCTAGCAGTTGCAGAGTTTTTCCTAGCTCAAGGTTTTGCGCATGTTTTGTGGCAAATTCCAAAATTTTAGCTGGATGTGTTTTAGCCCCTGCTCCTTTCTTAGCAAGCTCGATAAACACGAAGATGTTGTCTTCCACCATAGCTTTTTCTAACGGTGTCATTCCTTTATGCAAAGAATTAGGATGATTATCAGGGTAGTCTAAATCTACTCCTCTGCTGACCAACTTAGCTAATAAAAGAGAAAAAAGGTTAGGCGCATGGCTAGCTCGATTAATGAGAGAGAAAAGAGGAGGAGAGTATTGCTCATCAACGGCATTAGGATCGATATCTTTTTGAGTTAGCAAAAGATCTGCTATCATAATTATTTGCTCTTCTGCTAGGTGCGGTAAATCATAGGTTCGCATCAGCTTATGCAAGGCCGTTTGCCCAGCTTCATCCGTTTGGTTGACTTTAGCTCCTAACTCCAGTGCCAATTTGACTAGGGAGGCTTTACCTAGTTGGATAGCCATCAACAGAAAATTTTGCTTTTGTACTATGGAAAGAGGAACCGGGAGACAGAAAGAAAGATTACTGATTGCTTTTAGGGTCTTAAGTAAGGTAGGTAAAGGGGCTGACCAATTAAGGCTTGTTACAAAATCGCTGACTTCTTCTTCTAAAGGTACCAAATGTACCTGAAGGCTTGCAGCTTTTAAGTTAAAAGATCCTATAAGAGCTTCGACGTTGGTGCGTTGGCGATGCAGAGTTAGTAGCGCATCTAAAGGATTGGCATGCTTTTGCATCAGGGCTTGATAGCAGGCAAAAGCAGTGGGCTCTAAAGCTTTAAAAAGGTCATAGTGGTTTACAAGATCTGGTTTAAGCTCTTTTTGAAGGGATTGTAATTTATTTAGAAGGGCAGCCAATAAACCTTTAGGCAGCAAGAGGGGCATATCTAGCTTTTTATCCCCTGCTCCATCTATAAAATCTTCTTTAGTCAGCTGATGTTGCTGAATAAGCCTTTGATACTGCTGGTTTCTTTGGTCTAATTGCCTAATCCATTCCAGCAAAAAATCACGAGGGTTTAAATTCGAAATATGGTTTTTGACTGAAGGAGCGATCGACTGGTTCATGCATCCTTTAAGCAACAATGGTAAGCATTTTAAATGGATGCCATGTCCTTTTTCTGCCCGAATAATAGCAGGTTCAAACGCCCGATCATTATCAATACAGGCTAGCTTTAAGCGTTTCAATTCTTGATCTTCCCACTCGAGTTCAACGATGTAATTATCAGCTTTGCCATCATTAGGTAAGATGAGGAGGCTGGCAATGACTAAACTGCTAAAATTCTCTTTATCCATTTTCTTTAGTAAAGGAGGAATAAGACGAAAAAGCTCTCCTATAGATTTTTTTGGAAAAAGTTTAGCGATCCAGCGTAAAGCTAAAGGCAGATCAATTAGAGAGGCTAAAGAAGATTTTGCAGCTAGCTTAGGATGTGCCTTTAATATAGCTAAAAGCTGCCAAAAATTATTTTCATTTTTAATTTTTAAATAATCTTCACAAAAAGCTCGCAAGCCTTGTTCTTCAGATTTTAGATTAAAATCTCCTGTAGAAGAAAATTCGCTTAAACATTGATTTTCAGTTAGTTGTGCCATCCAACTCTTATATTCGTGGAAAAGCTGGGAAGGATTAGAAGGATAGGACTTATGTGCTTCTTCTAAAAGGGAAGGCCAGCTTTCGATAACATCCTGCGCAGTTAATAAATGTTCATCGCATAATAGATCAAACATTTCTAAGACGTTAATAAGATCTGCCAGTAGCATAGCTTGAGGGCGTGTAGCTTTAGGAGAATGGCCGATAGTATAGCCTATCTGGACTGTACGAGCTTCCAAGTATGTGACTGCACATAGCTTTTCTTTAAGCTCTGGGGTATCTTTAAAGATTTGCTGAGAAGTTTTACCTTGCTGCAGTTGCTGATTAAAAGCTTTTCTAGCTTCTTGATCTAAAGAAGCTTGCCAGTTGTAGGTTAAGATGTTGGAAATTTTTAAGAAAGATGTGGGGGCAGCAATCAAAGACTCTGTAGAAAAAGCTTGGGTTAAAGAGGTAGCTGCATATTCCCAGGCAGGCTGTAGATAATCCGAGACTACAGCAGCGGTGGGATTGGCTTTGCAATGTAGACCTTGCAAAGAGGCAACGGCATGCCTGCCATGTGTGTTGGTACGGCAAGGGAGTCCTAACTCATCGATAGAAAGCATAGCACGTGCTTTGTCTATATCAAGAAGAAGAAAACCTATGGAATCTCCACAGACTTGGGCTTTTAAAGCTAGCAAAGCTTCTCTTTCATTTGCACTAGAAGTTTCTAAGAGCTGTTTAAGGAAAGTGGCATAGTAATCCCTCAAAGCTTCTAGTTTTTCTTTATATGAAATAGTTGTAGAAGAATCTAAAGCGTTCTTAATACTAGCTAAAGCTGTATGAAAAGGCTGTAAGCGCGAATCGGAAGCCTCTCTTATTACCTGCTTGATTATCTCTTCTCTTATCTCTTCTTTAAGCATCAAACAAGGTAGCTTAAGAGTAGGCAAAAGCTTAGCTAGTTTATCTTTTTCTTCAGACGTATAAAGAGAGACTTCAGCATAAAGATGAGCAATGGTTTCTCCTAATAGGTCCTTTTCGCGACCTAAATACCCTATTAGGCGCTGGGTTAAAAGCTTTTCTTCTTGTGCGGTTTTTTTTATAGATGAAAGAGGGGATGGGAAAGGATTTAAAGAAGGAGCTGCTATATTATCTTCAATATCTGAACTAGCAGAAACAACGTTAAAGCTGCCTTCTGCTTCTGTATGTAATGATTGATAAAAGATACGCGATGAATGACCTAAGTCGGGAAAAATTTGCATGTAAGCTCGTTAATTTTTTTTGATCATTTTTTCGAAGCTATCAATGTTTACTTAGGAAAATTCAAAAGCAGTTGAGCTTTAATTTCTTTAGCCTGCCGCTTAGGGACTATAGTTAAAAGGCTCTCTAAGAGCTTAGCATGGGTAGAAACAGTTGCTTTTTGCCAGCTAGGATGCTTAAGCAAGATATTGAGGATATCGACTAATCCCTCTTCAATAGCATAATGCAAAGGTGCCTGGCCTTGGCTATCCTGTTGAAGAATATCCAGTTCTGGATAGCGAGTTAATGCTAATACCATACTCATATTTCCTTGTAAGACAGCAAAATGAAGGGGTGTTTGGCAATGATTTTTCTCATGTGTTCGTGCATTGATATGAGCACCATTTTTAAGCAAAAGATGGGCGTTTTCTACTTTGCCACAAAAAACAGCACGATGTAAGGGCGTGCGATCCAATCGGCCTTTGGCATTAATGGTAGAGGGCTTGTGTCGAATAAGTAACTGAACGATCTCAGCATGACCTTTTTCAGACGCCCAATGAAGAGGTAAATAGCCTTCACTATCCTTTAAAGTTAGGTCAGCACCCTTATCAATTAGAAGCTGCAGCGCTTCTCTTTGATTATGATAAGCGGCGTAATGTAAAGGAGCAAAGCCTGCCTGAGAAGGTGTATTAACGAAATCTTTACGACCCCATCTCCATTTTTTGCTAATTTCTTGCTTAAGATACTCGACAGCTCCTAACTGGCTGGCTATAAAAAGATCGGTGACTTTTAGATCCTTTTGTAGCTCTTGCTTTTGGGCTCTTAGTTTCGCTAGCTCTGGCTCCATGGCTTCTTGCAGCTCATAGCCTTGATCTGTCAGTTGTTGCTTGCGCTCAAAAAGTTTTTCAAAGAGATCTTGATACCTTTCAAATTTCTCTTTAAGCTGAGCTTGCATTTGGTCTAAATCGGTTGTTTCTCCTAGAGGAAATTCTTCTTTAAGCTGATAGATATTTTCCTCTAGCCTTTGCTGGTAGGCTTGCTCTAAGGTAGCTTTGGTTTGAGCATTAAGCTGGATTGTTTGGCCTTCTATCACAATTAGCTCTCTTGCATCTAACAGTCCTCGGTAGTTTTCTAAGCAGCTTTCTTTAATGCTTTCTATCCTTGTATCGATTTGCTGTTGAATGACTGAGATTTCTCTTCGATCAAGAGGTGGCATAAGCTCTTTTAAATAAGCATCCATGATGTCTGTTGTCAAAGCAGCATTTTCCTGCATAGTTTCATCAAAAGCTCCTATAATTCCTCTTAAACGATAAACTTCTTTTTCAATTCTGGCCATCTCACTACTGATTTGATTTAAAGAAGCATCACAGTGGATGATTGGACGGGAAGGATCGTAGTCTAGGGAAGAAGAAAACTGCATAATTTTTATTCCTTAAGGGGGAAGGGTTAAATATCTATAGTTTTATTTAAAAAGCAATCTAAGCTTTTAAATGAGGCTTCTTTATTTGGTCAAGGAAATATTTGTTGCAAAAATGTTTTTTGGCTTTAAATATACCTAACTCACCTTACGCACAGATGAGTTGAAAAAATTATTCTAGAGGTATATTTTTTTCTTTGAAAAGAGGAGAAAAAAATGAAACTTGATCTTCTTGATATTTATACAGATTATCTTATCAGCCAAAACCAACAAGCCACAGCCACAGGGCTATCTAATCTTTTAGATGGTCAGGTTAGCCATGATAAAATCACCCGTTTTCTTAACAGCAATCCAGGGGGATCGAAAGAACTATGGCAGTATGTTAAAAAGCAAGTGCGCCATTTAGAACAAGATAAAGGAGGTGTATTGATTATTGACGATACGATAGAGGAAAAGCCCTATACAGATGAAAACGAAATCGTCTGTTGGCACTTTTCTCATACTCAAGGAAGGTGTGTAAAAGGGATTAATCTACTTTCCTGTCTTATTAGCTATGGAGATTACACTTTTCCCATCGGCTTTGAAGTAATCAAAAAAGACATGCATTTTTGTGATGTGAAAACAAAGAAAGAAAAAAAGCAGTCATCCATCACTAAAAACCAACATTTCAGAGCGCTTATCCAACAGGCAGTTGTCAATCAAGTAAAGTTTGAGTATGTGCTAGCGGATAATTGGTTTGGTGCTAAAGATAATATGGAATTTATCCACTATAAACTCAAAAAAATGTTTATATTTGGCATAAAGTCTAATCGATTAATTGCTTTTTCCGAGGAAGGAAGAAAAAAAGGCCAGTATCAGAATTTAAATACGTTTAATTTCAAAGACGGAGATAAAAGGATAGTTTGGCTTAAAGAGCTAGCTTTCCCTGTAGCTTTGATTACAAAGATCTTCAAGAACGAAGACGGCTCTACAGGCATTCTCTACATCGTGACTAACGATCTAAATCATGAGGCTGGCCGAATCTATGAAATCTATCACAAACGATGGCGCATAGAGGAATATCACAAATCAATAAAGCAAAATGCTAGCCTTGAGAAGTCACCCACCAAAATTGCTCGCTCTCAAAAAAATCATATTTTTTCATCCCTTATCGCTTATTGCAAGCTTGAATTTCTTAAAATTAAAACCTTACTTAATCACTTTGCTTTAAAATATAAGTTAATCCTTAAAGCCAATCAGATGGCCTATCAAGAACTGCAAAATTTACAAAGGAGTTCTATGCCTGCGTAAGGTGAGTTCCTAAATAATTATGCAGCCTTTTTTCTTGCCGTTTAGCTCTTTTCAGCTAACGGGCATAGGCTTTTAAGCTAAGCACGCAGGCACAATGCTGTTTTAGCTAGCTTTTTGTAGATTTGGCGCAAAGTGATTTGGCTACTATCAGCCATTTTTGCAATCACTTGAATAGACTTAAAGTAGAGCTTGACATCGGTAGGAAAAGCGATAGCTTTAGGCATTACGGTTGTATCAGCAATGACTTTTTTAAGACTTTTTTACTGCGCCTGTCAAAACAGCTGCTACAATTGTCCCTCGTAAAATCTCGCTGAATCCAGCTTCGCTTAATCTAGATCCCCATCTAATTAAAGAAGTAGGATAGATAGGCAGCGCATGATGCCAAAACTCATACCCACAAAAGTATTGCCAATAAGGATTTTCTACCCATCGATGCACCCCCTTTGCATCCGAAAGCCCATACATATGCTGCAAGATAAAGAGCCGTACAACTAGCTTTAAAGGCTTAGCTGGCTGACCTATCTTTTCTACAAACAGCCTATCAAACTCTTCTTCCAGCTGCTTCCACTCAATCAGCTTAGATAGCTAGATGAGAGGATGGATCTAGATTAAGTTCATCGCTAAAGCGGGGTTTAAAAAGGCGGCCTTGCTTGTTATCTAGCTTGATTGGTTTCAGAGTCAACTTTGCAAGAAATTAAGAGCTTTATAATGTTTTATGCGTAAAGAAATCATAGCAATTGGGGAGAAAAAACTCTCTCAAAATATTGTTTAAGCATAAAAAATCCTTTAAATCATATCGAACTACATTAGCTTAGTAGGCGCCTAGCTTCTTGCAGAGTATATTCAAGGAGATTAAATTCCTTCTTTTTAGAAACTTATCTTAACGAAGCTTAAAAAAACTTTATTCTGCAGGGCTTGCAGCTCGCTGTCGTTAACTTTAGAGTCTAATCCCTTGACAGCTTTAGCTGGTTTTACCTGTCATTCGCGCAAGCTCTTGTTTGCGGGTGGAAGCATCTAATAGATTAACGAAGGTTACTGTCCGATCTCCTACCACCTTTTTAGAAATTTGTAGATGATAATCAGCATGGTGAGCGACCTGTGGAAAATGAGTAATACACAATACCTGCAGATCTTTGCCAATGGCTTTAAGCTTTTCTCCCACGATTGCTGCTGTCTCGCCTCCAATGTTTGAGTCCACTTCATCAAATATCAGCGTAGGTATACGTTGTTTGTCACTTAGAACAGTTTGCAAAGAAAGCACGACCCGCGATAGCTCTCCGCCGCTTGCACAGTCTTTGATAGAAATACGACGTTCTCCAACATTCGGTAGCAGGAAAAATTCTACTTTATCATCTCCATAACGATTCCTCCTAGAAAGATTAATATCTATTTGAAAATCTACTTTAGGCATGTTCAAAGAACATAACTCCTTTTTCAAAGCAGCCGCCAACCTTAATGCAGCTTTTCGACGGCTATCCGATAATTGTGAAGCTCTCTGATTATTTTTCATTTTAACACGTTCAAGATTATCTTTTAGCTCTTCAATTCTATTATCGGCATTTTCTAAAACTTGCAATTTTTTCTTACTTTCCTCCGCAAAGCCTTGTATGTCTTCTATTGTAGGCCCGTATTTCTTCTTTAAACGAGTAATCAATTTTAAGCGTTCATTTATCTCGGAGGTACGCACAGGGTTATATTCTAAGCGCGATTGGTAAAGAGTTAATGCGCTTGCTACTTCTTGCAGCTCTAAAACGGCATTACGGAAAGTTTCCGAAAGTTCTTTTAGGGCAGGATCAAGGCTTGCTAAATAACCTAGAACATGATGTTGGCGATTCAAATGAGGTAATAAAGCAACTTCCTCACCATCCAATATTTGGCAGACATCCTGCACTTTTGTACCCAATTCTTCTGTATGCGTTAAAAGGGTATATTCGTTAAAAAGTTCCTCCTCTTCTCCTACTTTCAAATGAGCTTCTTCTAATTCTTCAAGTACCCGGTGGCAAACTTCCATTTCGCGCAATCTTTGAGCTTCGTTATTTATTAATTGCTCCAATTCATTTTGCAAGGCATTTTCTTCTTCCCAGCTAGTTGAAAAGGCTGCCACTTCCTCTTTAATATTGCCGAAAAGGTCGAGTAATTCCCGATGACGATCTAAAGAAAGTAAATCTTGATTAGCATGTTGTCCAACTAGATGAATCAAATGGGCAGATAGAGCACGTAGCAAGCTTAACTGCGCTAGCTGGTGGTTAATGAAAGCACGACTTTTACCGGTAGCAAAAATCTCGCGACGCACATACAGCTCGGTACCCTCTTCTCTATCAATCCCGCTTAATTCTAGTAAGCTCTCTACTTCCACCAAGCCTTTTATATCAAAAACAGCCTCCACAATGCCCTTTTCAGCGCCTTTACGAATTATCCCTGTTTCTGCTCGCTCTCCCGCAGTTAAGCGAATAGCGTTCATGATCGCAGACTTTCCTGACCCCGTTTCACCCGATAAAACATTAAAACCTTCTGCAAAATCTATTTCTGCAGATTCAATAAGTATGATATTTTTAATACGCAATTGCTTTAGCATAGGTGATATCCTGCGGATAAAAAAGTAAATCTACATACGTCTAAACTGCATATCATTTCTTTTTTAAACGCTCCCCAATTTTTTAATTTTCATTAGACTTAATTAAAATTAGCTCTCAACATCGCCCTTTTTATGCGAGCTTATTTTTTCATCTCGAAAAAAGCTTACTTTCCTCATTTAGAGGAAGAGATACTCATAATAAAAAAAGCAGGGCTTATTCTCTTTATTTAGAGCCGTTTTCTATAAAGAATTATCTAATCTTTAGATTCAAAACCTTTTATATATTCTTTAAAGCTTAGAAGCTGTCCCTTTTTGCCCTTTAATTTTTTGAGCAAAAAAATTTGCAAATAAAAGTTAGAAGATTAATAAATATATTTATTCTTGTGGTAAAGAAAGCTACAGCCCCTCTTTCCTAACTTTTATTTTTTTTAGCCTCTCTATGGCTTACTTAATTTTTCATAATAGCATCTAGCGTTTTAAAGTGTAATTTAGCCACATGCTCTAACACTTCGCTACCGTAAGTTTGTACAAGCTTTTTTCCTATCTGAATTGTTTTCATAGAAGCTCCCTTAGGAAATTCTATCTTATATTTTTCGGATAATTGATCAAGAGCTTCCACAAATGTTTGGCGGGCAAGTATGGAAGCAGCAGCCACGACTAAATCTTCTTCTCCTCGGTACCTTTGGGTGAGGTTAATCTCCATTTTTTTTCGCTGGAGGGCCCTAATTACCACTCGTTCATCTGCAAACTGATCGATAATTACATTTTGGCAACCCGTTCTATTTGCAAGCTGCTCAATAGAGGTAGCGTGCCCCCAAGCTAAGAGATGATTGAGATTTTTAAACTGGATCATTAGTTCATTATATTTAGCCGGGTTTATCTTCACTATGTGGTGCGCATATTCGGTGCGAATCTTATTGCCAATTTTTATAATGGACTGATCGCTTAAAGACTTAGAATCTTTAACCCCTAATGTTTTTAAATGATGGATAGCCTGGCCTTCCGCTTGTACTCCAGCAATACATAAAGGCCCAAAAAAATCTCCCTTACCTGATTCATCAATTCCTATGCGAGCCGTTATATCGATCTCTAGATGCGCATAACTAAACTTAAAATTTCCTAGAATATGGGGTTCTAAATAAAATTCCATAAAGGAAGCCATTTCTTTCCCTTGAACCATCAATTTGCCTGATTGGTAAAGGGTGCAGCTGATCCCTTTCTTTTTGGCAGAAAATAGAGTATAAAGAGGTTTCGTTATCTCGAACCCTTGATTGATGAGATCTTGCATTAGCTTATCAGCTATCTTTATGTCTAAGGTGGTGACAAAGTTAGTGGGTTTACCAGCGGGAGATGAATCGATCATGCATTAACTTGAGTTATTATTAATTTTATAGTATAAGAGGTAGTTTTGATAACTGTCAACACAAGGAGAAGGTTGATCTTGTAGAGATCGTTACCTAACTTATGAAAATCCGAGAAGAATCTATCCAAATGGGAGAAATTTTTAAGCAGCGCCGCAAGGAGCTTAACCTATCTCTCAAAGAAATTGAGAATGCGACCTCTATTCGCATCTCCCATCTTCAAGCTATTGAAGAGGGAGAAATTGATAAACTTAACTCTCCTGTTTATGCTCAAGGATTCATTCGTCAGTATGCAACTTTTCTAGGCATCGATGGGGAAAAAATTGTTCGAGAGAATCCAGCCATCTTTTCACGTCCAGAAGCACAAGAATTTGCTTATGGAATAGGAACGCTTGAAGTCCGTGGCAATCCTGGAGCGGGAGTCAAATGGTTTCCTAATGCCATCTGGATAAGTGCTTTTATTTTGCTCATCATTACGGCTTGGTTTACGGCACGGTACTTCGGAGTCATCTAATCATGTCCTTATTGCTGCCTAAGCCTTCTCATAAGCTGCCTTTAGCAGCAACAAGAGGTTGGCTATGTTTAATTTGCTTAGGTCTATGCATGGGAACAGCAGACATTATTCCTGGCATTTCAGGAGGTACCATAGCTTTCATCATGGGTTTCTACGAAGATTTCCTTTCTAGTTTAAAAACTTTTAATCGCTTAGCATTTAAAACTTTACTAAAAGGTCATTTTCGAGAATTTTTTAAACTTATTGCTTGGAAATTTTTATCAGGGCTGTTGATAGGCATTATCGTAGCTATGCTTTGCTTAGCCCACCTAGTCTCCTACCTTTTAAATCATGAAACCTATCGTTCCTTACTCTATGCCACTTTTTTTGGATTAATTATCGCTGCCACCCTACTATGTATGAGTCAAATCAAGCGTTGGACCCTGTTATCAATCTTCTTATTTACAAGCGCTGCTAGCTTAGCCTTTTGTTTAACTCAATCATCTTCCATGGCATCCTCACCCACTGCTGATAATCTTTATGATATCAAGATTGATAATATCGTTTCTGATAAACCTTTACGCAATTATGATTTTTCTACCCACACATTAAAAGCAGTTCCTGCCTCAATGCTCTCCGCTATGCTAGCTAAAGGGGCGATTCCACCTACAACGCTTGCCTACAATTATAAGCTTGCCACTTGGGGCCCCTTAGAAGCTTTTCTCTTCAACAGTAAGAGTAAAAGCCTAGACCCCTGGATTATCTTCTGCGGGGCCCTTGCTGTGTGTGCGATGCTTCTCCCAGGAATATCAGGAAGCTATCTTTTATCTATTCTAGGCATGTATACCCGCGCGGTAGGAGCTTTAGCAGATTTTTCTAGTAGCTTAAAAAATGGGCATTTTGATTATCCCTCCTTTCTTATTTTAGCCAATTTATTATTAGGTATTTTTTTAGGTGCTCTTTTTTTCTCACGCTTTATTAGCTGGATTTTAGATAAGCACCATGATTTAGCTATCGCTTCCTTAACAGGCTCTATGATTGGCGCCATAAAAGCAGTCTGGCCTTTTTGGAGCTATCGCTATGCTCTTTTACCTCTCCATCTTGAAAAAGGTGCTCAATTAGAGACCCTTGAGCCAATCCTACCTTCATGGATTGCTTATGAAACGTGGCTCGCCGTAGGGCTTGCTGCCTGTGGAGCCCTCTTAGTTTTTAGCCTGCATATTGCAGCCAAACGTCTGCAAGAAAAAGCCTGCTTAGGTAAGCTGAGCTATAAAGCTTGCACAGAGTAGAATAGATAATTTTAAATAGATAAGCAGTTCTAAGTAGATAAATAGCCTTCCCCTTTTTTATTCAGCACTTATGCAAGTATAAGACTGTACTCCAAAAGGAGATTATCTCTTCAGCAACTTAGCCCTCTCTAAAAACTCATTTTTTTAAATATAATAACACGCTTTGAAAAAATTAGGTCTGCATACCTAACCTTTTAAAAATTGCCTCTCTGTTGAATAGGAGCAATTTTACAAAGTATAGGGCCACATAAGAAGTAGTTTGAAAGCGTATAACATGAGACACGGCTTGAAAAGTATAGGATTATCTTTGTATCTATGCAGGCAAATATTTAACTTGGTAGAGGCAAAGACCATGGGCAGGGGCAGTAATACCAGCTAGCCTTCGATCATGATTTGCTAATATAGCAGGTATCTGTGATCCTAGCATTTTGCCCATGCCTATATAGGCAAGGGTGCCTACTATGTTGCGGACCATCTTATACAAGAAGCTTTGGCCTACTACCTTAAATAGCAGTCGATCTGGAAATACTTCCTGGATCTCTATCCCATCCACTTGGCGCACAAAGCTAGCATAATGCACATGCTTTTTAAAGTTACAAAACGCGGAAAAATCTTTTTTTCCTACCAATAATTTTGCAGCTGCTTTCATTTCAGCAAGCTTAGACAAACGAGGACAGTGCCAGGAGTAAAGCCTATTATGAGGCATTTGCACTGCCCCCTTGCAGATAAAATAATGGTATTCTTTCTGAATACAATCTAAAGTAGGATGAAAATTTTGAGACGCTTCTTGGGCCTCTAGGACCGCAATCGAGGGGGGTAAGAGCTGGTTTAAGCTAATCTTAAAGCTTTCGTAATTTAAAAGCTCTCGGGTGGTAAAAAAATTGATGACTTGCCCATGAGCATGGACGCCTGCATCCGTACGGCTAGCAGCTTGTAAAGTGACTGGGTGCTGAAGAATTCTTTCTAGTACTTTTTCTAAAGAAGCTTCAATAGTGGGACCTAAAGAGGTCTTTTGCCATCCTAAATAGCTTGTGCCATCATAAGCAATTTGTAGCTTAATATTTTTCATTAAACCTCTCGGCTTATCGCGGTGCTTCTAAGAAAAAAGAGCTATAAATTCTTGGATTCCTTCTAAGCATCTTTGCACTGCTAACATAACGAGCAGCATTCCAGTCAACCTTTCTGCTGCCATTAATCCATTATATCCTAAAGCGCGCTGCAATTGACGAGCGAATAGCAGAACAAAAGTGGAAATTATCCAGGCTATTAATATTGCAATTAGCATCTTGAGCTGACTAGACTCTAGATGAGCTAGCATAAGGATTGTAGCTAGCAATGAAGGTCCAGCAATTAGAGGAACAGCTAAAGGTATGACAAAGGGTTCACCTCTGGGCCAATTTGCCCGCAAACTATTGGAAGCAGGAAATAAAATTTTAATCGCTGTTAAAAATAAAATGATGGATGAGGCCATTTGAACAGTGGGATTATCCAACTGTAGAATGTGAAGTATAAATTCTCCTAAAAAATTAAACACGAGCATAAATGCGAGAGCAATCAGCATTTCTCTAGCCACTAGCCATCTTACTCTTTTAGATGGCAGCTCATCTACCATCTGTAAAAATGTGGAAATATTGCCGATAGGATCCATGATCAAAAAAAGAATCATTGTCATAGTGAACAAAGGAATTTCTATCATCTTTCACTTCTTATGAATGTTTATAGTGTTCTATAAATAATTTAAGTCCCGTAAGTACCATACCTGCCGACATCATAGCTAAGAGCATACCCATTAGCTGCTCTAAAGCCACCAATCCTCTTTTACCTAAAAGCTTGTGTAAATAAGGAGCTACTGCAATAATAAGGATTACAAAGATCCAAGCTAAAAGAAGCGCTAGGGTAATCTTTATATTATTCCCTTCTTGCCGGGAAAATAGCATGATGATCGCCATCAATCCAGGTCCCGACAATATAGGGGTAGCGATAGGCACAATAAAAGGCTCTTGCTTTTGTTGATTTGCAGATTGAGTGGAAGGCGCTGGGGAAAAGATCATCCGTAATGCAACCAAAAATAGCAAAATGCCTCCTGTTATGCTAACTGCAAAATCATGTACAAAAAGGACACCTAAAAAAATTTCACCCAAATACTGAAAGAATAGAGCAATAAAAAAAGCTATGAGGCCTTCACGCATTAATATTTTTTTTTGATGCTCGAATTCAAAATCCTTAACTAGCGCTAGAATAGTTGGCGAATTTCCAATAGGATTAGTAACTAAAAAAAAAGTTAAAGCTATTTGAAATAAAGACACAGAATGAACCTATCATTTAACAGACGTACTATCATAGTGTTTTAGGAAATTAAATACAACTTGCTCATTTTCGTTCAGCTTTTTAGTTCTTATCTAAGTGAGTTTAAATAATTAGATCCAGAGAGGCCTACGTGCAAGTTAATTACTTTCTTTTTAAACTAAATTTCAATGTTATGTTAGGTTAATCTTTAAATTTCCTTTCTTCAGCTCTACTTTACCCAGAAATTTATAGCCTATTGTTTCCCCGCTTTATAATCTGCTGAAAGACTGCAAGTAAAGCAAAAACCTTCTTATCTCTCCATATTTTTTTAATAAGGCTTAAATCTCCAATACCTGCCTCTCTACTCAAGCGAGATAGTCTTGCTATGCTTACCAATAAAGAATAAATAACGACTAGGAAAAAAAGGTATAAAAAATTGAAAATGTTCATAGAGGCTTGCTTTAAAAGGACACTTTATAGTCTATCGGCTCTATTAGCTCAAGGTCTGCTCCATAACAGCTTCAAAACAAGCAAAATTAGTCGACAAAATGAAAGCTCCTCTTATCCTAGGCTTGACTAGGCTCATCATTTATTAATAGAGAAAAGTTAAATTTTTTAAATTTAATTGCTCATGATCATTTAGCTTCTAGACAATTCGATAAGTTCCATATCCTTTTGAAGCCTATGGCTAGCATACTTAATAGATAGGCTAGAATGCTTAACGGCAGCAAGGGCAACTTCCTTATCATTCTTAAGAGTTGAGCTAGCATATTGAAGAGCCCAGCCAAATTTTTGAACGATGGCAAGTACTAATTCTTTATTATTTTGAAGATCTGGACTAGCATACTTAAGTGCTAATCCATTTTGCATGGCGGCAGCCAAGATAATGTCTCTATTGCTTTTCAGCTCTTCGCTGGCAAACTCAAGTGCTAATCCATTTTTTTGTACAACAGCATGGACTAGCTCTTTATCGTGTTGGAGTTCTTGGCTTGCATACTTAAGCGCCATACCATTCTGCAAAGCAGCTGCCAATACTAGGCACTTATCATTCTGAAAATCTTCATTGAGATACTCTAGCATCAAGCCATTTTGTTGAAGAGTAGCAAGAAGAAAATCTTTATCTTTTTGTAGCTTTTGGCTAGCAAATTTTAGCGCTATGCCCTTATTCTTCGCAGCCACAAATACCACTTCTTTATCGGTCTTAAGCTTTTGACTAGCATACTCAAGAGCCAAGCCATTTTGCTCAACAGCAAGAAGAACTATTTCTTTATCGTTCTTAAGCTCATGGCTAGCATGCTCAAGCGCCCAGCCATCTTGCAAAACTGCCGCCTTTACCACTGCCTTGTCGTTTTGGAGTTTTCTGCTTGCAAACTTTAGCACCCAGCCATTTTTCCGAACAAATGCCTGTATGAGGCTCTTATTACTTTTAAGCTCTTTGCTAGCATATTTAAGCGCCCAGCCATTTTGCTCTACAGCAGCTACCATAATTTCATGATCTTTCTTTAGTTCTTTGCTAGCGCTTGCGAATGCTAAACCATCTTTCTTAACAGCAGCAAGAACGATTTCCTGATCATTTTTTAGCTGCTGGCTAGCATACTTAAGAGCAAGGCCATTGCGTTGGACAGCAGCAAGGACGATTTCCCTATTGTTTCTAAGCTCTTGAGAGGCATATTTAAGGGCTAAGCCATCCTGCCTAACAGCTTCAAAGACCACCTCTTTATCATTTTTAAGCTCTTCGCTAGCAAAATAAAGTTTACGGCCTTTTTTGCGCACCGAGGCAAGGATAAACTTTTTATCATGGAAAGGTCGAGGCGTAAGGTCTTCCATTCCAATGAAAATATTTCCTAAAATAGGGATCAATAAAATAAGGCAACGTCTAAAGCTTTTCTTGTTAAGATGGGCATAATAGCGACTTTTTGATATGTTTTCCTTGTTTTTAAAAGGTAAACAGACACACTTCTGAAAAATATCCCATAAATTAGTTAAAGTACTCATTAAAGGTATATAGTCTGCTGCCTTATCTATGAAAACACCTGTGTTTGGCCATGTAGCTATTTTCATAGTAACCTTAGAGTTTAATCTATCTTAAGACGATAGAATAAATGCATTTTTTAATCTTTAAAAAAAGCTAATTGAGCAAAAAGCATTCTGCTCAATAGAAGGTACAATTGCATGAAAAGTTTTTTCCTCCTGTATGAGAGAAAGAGAAAGCAAGTTCAAAATCACTCTTTCCTTAAATGAGTTTCACTAAACAAGATTTTTTTTCTAGCTCTAGCTAAAAATTTAATAAATTAAGTGAGGAAGATTGATGAATCAGGCCTAGCAAGCATTCGTAAGCCAAAGCAAGGTTGTTCTTTACAGACAAAAAAGTCCTTTATCATGCCATGTAAGCATGATAAAGGACTTGGAAAAAACTTAAAGGCATTAGAGCCAGCTATTTTCTTACTTTGACATATTTTTTGAAAACTTTTGACATTTCTTTACCAAGGGCTTTGACGGTAGATTTTTTCAATTTCTCTTGAAGAGGATTTTGTAAGCAGAGTTGAGTAATCGATTTCTTTTTTAATTTTCCCTTTTTGATATAACCTGAGTGAATGATTTTACTTGCATATTGTGCAATATCTCGACGATTTAAGGAGACTAAGACGCAATTATTTTTACATTTTGCAGCTATCTCTGATTGGCGTCTATTTAACTTAGGAAAATCAGGCTGCCCCGCATTAAAGTAAATATGAAAGGCTAGCATATGGTCAGGAATATCTGTATTTAACTGATCTGGAGTAATTTTATGGATCATTACCCGGCCTAATTGCTTTTTCATCTCCTTTTCAATTTTTCTTACCCTTTCGTGAAGAGCTTTTTCACGAATAATAACGATCGTATACTCTACGCTATTTTTTTCTTCTATTTTAGCCTCTTTAGATGGCTCTGCAGATTCAATAGAGGAGGTTTGGGACTCGGCAGATGAGGAGCCATTGTTAAGATCAATCTTTTTCTTTTTTTTCGCTTGTTTAGTGCTTACAAGCTCTTTTTGTTCAAGAGCAAGCAAATCGCCATTCTCTGAGCCAGAGATTTTAAGACCTAAGTTATTTATAACTAGCTGCTTCTTTTTATTTTTGCGTGGTTTACCCCTAGCTGCAAAAATTGCTGCTTCTACAAAACCTACAGCACTACCTAAGGCTGGCACAAACTGGGCGGCTGCCATTAAATTATGAAACCGAATAGCAGATTTCATTTTTTTCTTTTCGGTTAACTCATTTTTATCTAAGCGTTTAATCTTACTAAGAAGCTGCCTAGATTTAAGGTAATGCAACACTCCCCCCACTAGAGGAATAACCCTTATAAATTCACTACCGACAGCACCGCAAATGCGAGGAATATATATTCTTTCGTAATCTATCCGTTTTTCTAAACATGTAATATTGTTACCTACTGACATAGCTACTCCTTAAAAGTTGGTATAAATAATTTTCTTTACGAAAAAACTCGATTTATATCAAACATTTTTTAAGTAGTAGCTAAATAAAACTATAAAAGAAAATTGACGAGCTGGAAAAAGTTTTATTTTCTTAGATTAAGTTTTATCTTGAATAGGGAAAGGTTTTTTTATGAGTTTCCTTAATTTAACCTGTGCAAGCATCATGTAAATAAAAGATAAACGAATAAAAAAGAAATTAGCAAGAAACGGTGCCTTTCCAGCACCGTTAGCAAGATTAAACAGCTGCAGCTCTCTTAACTGATTCAGTATGAGTGCGCGCTAGCTCATTCATAATCGCAAATAATTGCTGACTAGATTGATGGATTTTTTCTATGCTTCGATCACGGTCATGGCGAGTTTGTTTTAACTTCTCCCCTTCATGATCATGCTCGGTACGAGCAGCCATTTTTTTCTCAGATTCAATGTCCCCAATTTTGCTAATAGCATGTCCAAATCCACTTATTCCGTGCGAAGTTTGGCCTAAATTTGTTAAAGTTTTGCCGAGCATGGAAGTGTCACCTAGCATCTGGCCACCTAAAGGAGCAAAGGAAAGAGCTGCTCCTGTTCCTTGTAGAAAGACTGAAACATAGGTCCAAGCACGCCCGCCTTCAAATGTTTTCACTCTTTTTTTCACATTTACTTCTAGATGCTTAAATAAATCATCGATCTCTTTCTTGTTATAACGATGACCAAGCGATCCTAACAAAATGGAAATTTTGCACATCATTTCCATCATGGCTTTCATATTGCCGCCATTAGCATTTTGTAGCTCTAGTTCATAAGCGACAAGCGTATCCTCAATTTCTTTAATACGTTGAGCTTCGATATCCTCTTTCTTGTTAATTTTAACTGGGGCTAGCTCACTAGTCGGCTCGATTGCCAAGGGGGCAGTTATCGACGCGTTTTTAATGCTAGCTAGTTTATTTTTTCCAAAAAGGTTAAAGGCTTTGTCTTTCCAGCTAACTAAGGTTTCTTTATTAAAAAGTTGCCAAAAACTTTTTTTATTTCTTTTTAAAATTGCTTCCTTTTGCTTGGCTTTTTGCATTTCAGCTATTTTTAGATTAGCTTCTTGTTCCGATTCAATAAAAAGATCTTTAGCAGCGTAAATAGGAAGGGGGAAATCTTTACAAGATGCGACTGAGCTAGAATAACGCTCGGTAGTCTGAATGGCATCGCTAGCTTTAAAATCTAGCGGATACTCTCCACCTAATGGGCCACGGGGCGCACAAGAGGAATAGCTTTCTTTTATTGCATCTTCACGCATAATCAATTCTCCTCAAAAATTATTATTTATTTACCATACTGGGCAGAAAGAAGTCCACTTCCCATTTCCGCATGGCTTATCAAAGAAACTAGCGCTTTTTTAATCTCTTGAACATCCACTTTAAGTTGAAATTGGTATTCATCGCGTTGGGATGTCCTTGCTAACAACTCACCTTGCAGTTTATTTAGTTTATCTTTAGTGTCACCTTTTAACCAAGTATTAAATGCTTGGCCTGCTCCTGCCATGCCATTGAAAACTCCCGTTACAAACATAAGGGGCGCGGCAGCACCACCTGTAGCTATTGTAGCTGCAGTTGCCACTACCATAGCAGCAGAGGCTATTCCCCCTAGGGCTTGCGTGACCGTTAATCCTACGCTGACTTTTTCTAAAACACCAGAGCGTTTACCTATCAGAGCAAGTTCAGCTTGAATTTGCATACGCTCGGCGTGCAGCGCTTTTAAGTCTTGCTGCCTGTGAAGAATTTGCTGATTGATTAGCGTAGCCTGCTCTTGGCGTAACTCCCCTTGCTTAACTAATATGGCTAGCATAGCTTTTAAAGGATCCATAACGGTGATATCTACATATTTAAAATCTTCATCGATCTCTTTAGAAGAAGGACGTGCCAGCGGCTTAGCTGGTGAAGAATACTCTCGCTCCATTATTTTTTCAGCAGGCTTACTGCTTTTTGAGCTTCCGCTAAAAAAGCTCCATTTTTCTTTAATCCAATCACTTAGCTGGTATAAAAAGCCTTTCTTTTGTTTTCCTAAAGCTTCTATTTTAATCGTTTCAGGTTGCTTATGAATAGCAGATGATCTATTTTTAAATTCCTCAAGTGCACAAGCTTGGGTAGTCGATTCAAGTGAAATCTTCATTTTTTGTTGGGCTTCTAAGGCAGGCACAAAAGCCTTTTTTTGCTGAGCTCCTAGATAACCCATTAAAGTATTTCGCAAATTCTCCATCCAGGAGAGGGCTTTTTTATTTTTTTTCCCTTGAAGTTGCTCGTTTTGCCCAGCTTGAGTAGTAGCTTCAATAGGTTTTAAAGAAGTAATCGAACTTGCATACAGAGAAGGCTGGACATCAGCATGTGCAGAACCTTGCTTTTTCCAATAGCTGTTGCCATGCGTTTCGGCATTTGTATTTAATTCCCAACTCCTTTCTGAACTTGAGTTAAGTTTATCTAACAGCATATGATCCTCCTCAATTAACGGCCTAAGATAGCACGAGCTTTGCTCATTTTATCATCATGGATAGGTTTTAAAATAGCGCGAGCCATTTGATAAGACTCATAACGCTCATTAATTAGTCGATTGACAGTCTGCATTTGCATATCATTTTTAGTATTATAATCGTCAATGGTCATACGAATATTATCAATTAACCTATCGCGTTGATCTTTCGTATAGATCATTTTACCGTTTTTAATAGAGCCTTCCTGAATATCAATCCCTAATTTTTCTTTAGCGTCTTTCAAATGCTGAGTTAAATCATGCGAGGTATCAAAAGATAATTCACTGCGATCAGTGGTATGGCTGTTAATCAGCTTTAACACCTTATGCATCTGCACTACTTCTTCCTGACGTTTTTTCAATTCTTGGAATTCATCATTGCTTTTTTGCTGGAGTTGATTAAGCCGCTCGGTGAGTAGAAGAAACACGAGCTGTTCTAGTTCCATTTCTGTCGTCTCTTTGGAATCTTCGCTTTTAACTGCATTTAAAGCCTTCGTCCTCGATACTTCACTATTAAAACTTGTCATCAGTTTTCTCCTTGAAAAATATGCCAAAACAAAAACCTGCCCTAAATTAACCGGTTTGATGTTTGGTATTACATTTTAATTAAAAACAAAAACGTCATAAATTCCGATTGTATCATCCAACGTCCAATTAAAGCAATTTTTTTTAACTTATTCAGTGATTCTTTTTACTGCAGCTTTTAGAACTACCCCTTCTATCATTAGAAAATGGCAAACAAAACAATAAAAAGCTTAAAGTGTCTATAAAGGAAAAAAATTTTTAATATCTAAAGTTAACCTTAGCTTGCCAATCTCTTAGAATAGTTTATTATATCCCCTCTATTTTGAGCTTATCAGCTAGCGAATAGATTTTATAATGCAAATATTTAAAGACTTCGCTACACTTTTGGCAACCCTAAAATAATATACCGCGCCTTTTAGATTATAAGCGGCCAAATTGCCAGGCTGAATAGATGATCAATGCCGGTTAACAAACAGGAATACTGAATGACAAGACCTTTATGGGGTTCGCGCTTAGGCTTTATCTTTGCCGTGGCAGGATCAGCGGTTGGACTCGCTAACATTTGGCGCTTTCCTTACATTGTAGGCCAATATGGAGGCTCTGCTTTTATTATCGTTTACTTATTGTGCTTATTTCTGATTGGATTTCCCGTCTTTATGGCAGAGATGTTAATCGGTCGAACAGCGCAAACAAGTCCTAGCGGAGCTTTCCGCCTTTTAGGAGGCAAATTAGCATGGTCTTGGGCAGGAAAGCTAACCATTCTTACAGGATTTATTGTTAGTTCTTTTTATAGTGCAATCGCTGGATGGGTGCTGGGATACCTAGTTGAGGCAGTCCAAGGAAATCTTTCGAATTTTACCTCGGCTACTCAAGTGGCTGATCATCATCGTAGCCTTATGAATAACCCACTATGGGGGCTAAGCTTTCATTTTTGTTTTCTTCTTATCTGTATTGGAATTTTATATCTTGGAGTGCGTAACGGCATTGAACGAGGCAACAAGATTATGATGCCTTTACTATTTTTAGTTCTACTCTATTTAGTAGGCACAGGTTTAAAGATGCCAAATGCTCAGCTAGGGCTAGAATTTTTACTTAAACCCGATTGGAGTCTTCTCACTCCCACTGCAATCTTAGCCGCGCTAGGTCAGTCATTTTTTACCCTTAGCATAGGACAAGGCACTATAGTAACCTACGGTAGTTATTTAAAGCCTGATGAAAATTTAGTAAAAAGCAGCTATCCTGTAGTGATTATGGATACACTCGTCTCTTTGCTTTCTGCAGTAGCTGTCTTCACGATTGTTTTTTCCGTAGATTTAAAACCTGATCAAGGCTCGGGGCTTATTTTCCATACCCTCCCGTGGGTATTCAGCCATCTTCCTGGTGGGCATTTCCTAGCAAGCATGTTCTTTTTACTCGTAGTTTTAGCAGCAACGACTTCAGAAATATCTGCAATGGAGCCTACAATCGCATATTTAATGGACGAATGGGGGTGGAAACGTCGTCAAGCCGTATTAATTTGTGGCTTGGGTGCTTTCCTTGTAGGTATTCCGAGTGCTCTTTCAAGCAGCATCCTGGCTGATGTACGCTGGCAGGGAATGACTTTTCTTGCTCTTACTGATTTTGTTGCTAACGCTATCCTTATTCCGGTAGGAGGCTTTTTAGCCATCATCCTCGTAGGATGGGTATGGGGCACTACTCATAGCTTAAATAGTTTAAAACTAGGCTCTTCTCATTTTTTTGACAATCATCCTTGGCTATTGCATTATTTTAGGTTTTGCTTTAAAATAATGTCTCCTATCTTAATAATATTTGTTTTCCTAAACGCCTTAGGGTTCTTTTCCTAAAGATTAATTATGGAATCAAAAAATTACATTGAATCTACTCTAGGTCAAGAAGATGTTACTTTTGAAGTCCCCTTACGCCCTCAATCCTTGGCTGATTTTATCGGCCAAGATCAGTTACGTGAACGACTAACAGTTCTTATAGAAGCTGCCAAGCAACGTAAAGAAGCATTAGGGCATTGCCTCTTTTCTGGCCCCCCAGGTTTAGGAAAAACAACACTTGCTAATATTCTTGCTAAGGTCATGGGCACTAATATAGTGATAACCTCAGGCCCAGTCATTGAGAAGCCTGGCGATCTTGCTGGCTTGCTCACTAACCTCAAAGATGGCGACATTCTCTTTATCGATGAAATTCATCGCCTCAACCGTACCATCGAAGAATATCTTTATCCTGCTATGGAGGATTTTGTGCTCGATCTTATGATCGACAGTGGCCCCAATGCGCGTAGCGTTCAAGTTAAATTAAGCAAATTCACCTTAGCAGGTGCAACGACCCGTTCAGGACTGCTTTCTAGCCCTCTAAGATCTCGTTTTGCGCTTAATTGTCGCTTGGAACTTTATCCTCCCGAGATTCTGGTGCAAATCATCATGCGTACAGGGCGCATTTTAAATTTAAATATCGCCCCTGAAGCGGCTTTAGAAATTGCCCGCCGTGCACGCGGGACTCCACGAATTGCCAATAATCTTTTGCGCTGGGTGCGTGATTATGCCCAGATCCGTGCAGGTAATAAAATTAACCCAGAAGTTGTTTCAAAAGCTTTAGAAATGCTTTCCATCGATCATAAAGGTTTAGATGAAATGGATATTAAGATTTTAGAAACGATGATTCACCATTATAAGGGTGGCCCGGTGGGACTCAATACTATTGCTGTTGCTATTGGAGAAGAAGCCCATACGATTGAAGAAGTGTACGAGCCCTACCTTATCATGCAAGGTTTTATTAAAAGAACTCCGCGCGGTCGTGAAGTCACACCTCTTGCCTATCAGCATTTAAAATTAACGATCAATAATTAGGAGAACGACTATGATCAAAAAAATGTTCATCGCTTTCTTGAGTCTCATTCTACTGTCCAATGCAGCGTATGCAGGCATAGCAGATTCTTTATCTACCTTTTTTAACAAACCCTTGCCGGCAGCCAATGATACTTTAAAAATTTTAATTATGCATAATAAACCAGGGGCTATGTTGGAGGTCAAAGGTAAATACAAAATTTATGATCCTCATGCCAATAAGCATATAAGCACACGCTTTATCGGTAAAAAAAAATATATTCAACCTTTAAGCGAAGGCTTAAAATGGCAGGAAGAGTTTCCAGGCCTTTACCAGCTCATGATTCTGCCTGATGATAAAGCTACTACTATAATAGTCGACGGCATTGAATATAAAGGACGTATTTACATCTATGACATCGGAGGTACAATTAGTATTGTTAATGAAATTCCTTTTGATGAATATGTCAAAACAGTCCTAGCAGCAAGGCTGCAAGCACCGCTGCCAGGAGAAGCTTTAGCTGCAGTGGCCATTGCGGCACGCACAAATGCCTATTATCTAAAGCAAAAAGCTCCTAGTCATTACTGGGACGTTGAAGCCAGACAAATAGGCTATCAGGGATATGCCCTTTCTCCCCCTTCTAAGCTTATCGAGCAAGCGGTTAAAGCCACTCACCATATGGTGATGACTTTTTCTTCAAATCCGTTGATGGCTAAGTGGGATAGTATAGAAGCAATAGATGGAGCAGATGCACAAGTTATCCATTCTAAAATTTCTTTAGATCAAGCTGCCATGCTTGCCCATCAAGGTGAACATGCCGCTCAAATTCTTAGGAAAGCTTTCCCTGGTGCACAAGTAGATTTAATCGCGAATTAATTAACATAGTAAAGCTAATTCAATAACCTTGCCTATAGAAGCTAGACAGAGATAGAGATAGAAAGCCAAACTAAAAAAAGTAAAGATAAAGAAAGCCTGCGCTTAAGAGGCACTTTAAGGCTGAGTTAAATGAGATGGATCTTTCTCAACAGATTTTCATTCCTAACACCACCTTTAAATTTTCTGGCCCCCTATAATGGTTTCTTGCTCGATTCCCTGTCACCTTTAAGAACTTTATATCTCTAACCTTTTATGAAAGATTGGCATTCACTAAATAATTATCTATATGATTTACCTGAAGAGTTGATCGCTCAATACCCGTGCGAGCCTCGTGATACTACACGACTACTTGTAGTCGACCGCTCTTCAGGAAATATGTATGAAATGGTTTTTCATGAATTGGCTGACTTTTTAGGCAAAGGAGATAGCCTAGTATTCAATAATACCAAAGTTCTTCCCTCTCGCCTTATCGGTTCACGTTCTACGGGAGGTAAAGCAGAGATATTTTTGATCAAAAGGCTTCCAACAGGCGATTGGGAAGCTTTAGTAAAACCGGGTAAAAAACTAGGCAAGGGAAGCTATGTGACCTTTAAAGAAGGTTTTTCCTGCAAAATTATAGACGTTTTAGCCGATGGCAAGCGTGTGGTCAATTTCGATTATGAAGGAGATATTACACAAGCTTTAGAAAAATTTGGTCATATCCCTCTCCCTCCTTATATGCGTCGCGCAGCTATTCCTGAACTAGATAAGGAGCGCTATCAAACTGTCTATGCGCAACATCCTGGCTCTGTAGCTACACCTACCGCAGGCTTGCACTTTACGGATAAGTTGCTACAAAAACTCGAAAAAAAAAGCGTTCAGGTAGATAAGCTTACATTGCATATTGGTTTAGGGACTTTTCTGCCCGTTAAGGTAGAGGATATACGTGAACATCAAATGCATGATGAATCCTTTGAAATTAGTCAAGAGACAGCCGAGCGCCTTAATAAAAGACCTATCAACAAGCGACAAATCTGCGTAGGTACCACTTCTTGCCGTGCTCTAGAGGCAGCATCCTCCCCTTCTGGCATGATAAGGGGAGGGAAATATAACACCAACATCTTTATTCATCCGGGCTATCAATTTAAATATGTACAACATCTCTTAACCAACTTTCATCAGCCAGGTTCAAGTCTACTTATGCTAGTCAGTGCTTTTGCTTCACCGGAGTTAATCAAAGAAGCTTATAATAAGGCTATTAAAGAGCGTTACCGTTTTCTTTCATATGGCGATGCCATGTTAATTTTATAATAATACGCTTTTAATCTACTCTTTATGCAGTCACGTACTTTATAAAATCCCTTTTGTTAAACAGAGAGACATCTTTCAGAGGGGGGTATACGGGCGAAGTTTTTCTAAAGCGTATTAAGAGAATGTAAGGCAGCTTTTAACTTTGCCTATTTCGCTATAGCCTATATCGGTAAATATTTATACGCTTTTAAATTACTCCTTACACAATTAGGCATACGATACAGCACATAAACTTTTCATTCTTTTTTCTTGCAGACATACTTTTCTCCAAGAAGCTATTGCCATCTTTTCTAGTTCTTTATAACCCCGATAAATACGATTAGACCAAAAATGGCTACGCAAGTAATGCCATAAGTTTTCAACAGGATTAAGTTCAGGACTATAAGGAGGTAGAAAGAGCAGGTGA
>NZ_VJOT01000074.1 GCF_011087585.1 Neochlamydia sp. AcF84 | reverse complement strand
CGCAATGTACCGCTTTAAAAGAAGCTTTGGAGGAGATTTTCGCTCTAGGAAGCTAGACTATCAGCGGGCAGAATTATATGCTAAGTCTTTGGCGATGAACAAGATGACAGCACTTGGAATGCCCCAAGGACAATGGGTACTAACTTGATAAGCTTTTAAACAGACCAACTATTAGGTCATTTACGCAACAAGGCCGTTAAAAGAACGAGCGAGAAAGATTTACGCGCCCTTATCTTTCATAGGGTTAAGAAAAGAATAAAAGTTATGAAGAGCTTTAATTTCAGATAGGTTATTTTTTTGAATTATTTCGTTAGATAATAAGGGTAAGACAGTATTAAGAATCACGCTATCTTTCCACCTTTTTCTTAATAAAGGTAGCGGTAAGGCTTGCTTTTGACTCTCAAAAGTATAATGATGCCTCCAATATTCGTCCGAGTAAGAGGGCAATCGATCTTTAATCCTATTGAGTAAAAGATCCCAATCTTTTTTTAAATAGGCTTCAGGCCAGCCTTGGTGCCAGCATGCATATATTTCGGTAAACAAGTAGGGCATTAAAGGATCTTGAATTAATTTGACTAGATAAGCTATCCGCCTGATGGGATGATTCCAAGGTTTTATTTGGCAGAGTAAAAGACGAATCGAGTGAGGGATAAGGGGGGAAAATTGCGCATAAAGCTGGAGAAGCTCTCGATAAAAGAGAGAATCTTTCCATTTTAACTTATATTTCTCAGCAAAAAACCCGCTCATTCCTAAAGCTATACTTAGAAGCTCATTCTCAGTTTTATCCTTGTATTTTAAAAGTCTTACAAATAATTCAAAGAAAGCTTCCGCATTTTGTTTTTCTCCTAAGGCCATGGCAATCCCTGTGGGTAGAAGAAGGCGGGCATCTTCCATATGTCCTTTAAGATATTGAGCTTTTTGGGCAAGCCTCCAACTTACAGATGAGGGCAAAAGATTAAATATTTTTTCCTCTGCAAAAGAGCTAGAAGGCGAAAAGCAAGAGGGATTATTTCCCAAAAATTTTCTATGAGGGTATTGTTCAATATCGATAAGTTGAAGGATTCTGGTTTGCGAAATTGTCAGATAAGGAGCTAGGTAGGTTTGATAAACCTTCTCTCCTTTTGCATTCTTTATTTGTGGAGGCACAGCAGAAAGGGAAGGCCATAAACAGACATGCAAAATAACATCTTTGTAACGCTTATCCGAAGCATGTCGTAGGCTTGCCCAAGACTCCTCCTCTAAGTGAATCTCAATGTCCCCTTTTAGCTCCTGATCGCCAATTTTAAGATGAGCTTTTAGGAAAACAGGGCCTGCTTCATTGTTCCATATCCCTGGGGAAATGACTGTAATGGGTAGCTGATCGCTGGTTTTTAAGTTTTTAAAGTACTTTTGCTCCCACCACATGGCATGGAGATGATTTTCAGTCCAATAAAGATAAGGATACTTGGTTTCAGCAACATTATAGCTGTTTATAGCTAGTAAGTTGGAATACCAATCATTTTCTTCTTCGTAAAGGAAAACATGCATGACTGCTACTCACCTTTCAATATCTATTGATTTAAAATATTGCTTTTTTTTCTACAAGGAAAAAAGCTTATAAAGAGCTTAAGATATAACATTATTTAAATGAAAGGAGAGGTTATTCTTTGAATTTTTTTAATAATTAAAGCAAAAATAAATTTTCTCGATAGAGAAGGATCAGCCACTATCCACTCATAGACGATAAAGTTAAATTTTCTCTTAATGTTTTAAGGGGTGAATTAAAAAAATTAATAACATATAGACAGGGTGGTAAGCCTTTTTCTTTTATTTAATTTTTTCTGCCTTATCTATTATCTTAAGAAGTTGAAATAGATTAAGCTAAATCAAACGAAAAATGAGTTAGGAAGAGCGTAGGTATCCTATTAAAAAGCAATTATATCTATTTTGACTTTTTATGGCTCTATGCGATATATTATTTGACAGCTCTTAACTTATAAGGAAACCTATGAATTCTGAAACTCAGCAACGTTTAAAAACTATTGAAGATAAACTTTTGCATATGTTGAGGTATCTTTGACTTAGCTTCCAAAGAAGCACGCATTAAAGAATTGGAAGCTTTTATGGAAAAGCCCTCTTTTTGGGAGAGTCATGATAAAGCTCAACTAGTAATCGAGGAAGCAAACACTTTAAAGGCTTGGATTGTTCCTTATCAAAATTGCAAGCGGCTTTTCTGCGATCTAAAAGAACTTTTGCCAGAAGCTTATGCAAGTGGTGAGGAAGAATTAGTTAATGAATTAGTCAAAGAACTGGATGGAGTAGAGAAAAAATTAAATGATTTAGAAATTCGCAAAATGCTTGCGGGTGAGCTAGATAATAAAAATTGTTACTTAAGTATTAACTCGGGGGCAGGAGGAACAGAAGCTTGTGATTGGGCTTTAATGTTATCCCGCATGTATCAACGTTGGGCAGTTAAACGTGGATGGAAAGTAGAGCTAATTGATAAGGTAGAAGGCGATGTGGCTGGTATAAAAAGCATTACCTTTAAATTTGATGGAGAATTTGCTTATGGGTATGCTAAAGCTGAGAAGGGTGTCCATCGTTTAGTGCGTATCTCTCCTTTTGACGCAAATGCCAAAAGGCATACAAGTTTTGCTTCCGTAGACGTAACCCCAGAAATTACTGATGATATTGTGATCGATATTAAGCCAGAGGAGATCCGAGTGGATACTTATCGTGCCTCTGGAGCTGGCGGACAACATGTTAACAAAACAGATTCAGCTGTACGAATGACACATTTACCGACCGGGATTGTGGTCTCTAGCCAAACTCAACGAAGTCAAGTGCAAAACAGAGAATCCTGTTACAAGATGCTGCGCTCAAAATTATACGAGAAAGAAGTAACAGAAAGAGAGAACGCCCTCAAAGCACTTTCAGGCGAAAAAAAAGAAATTGCTTGGGGTAGTCAAATCCGTAATTATGTTTTCCAACCCTATACTTTAGTTAAAGATACTCGAACTAAACATGAATCAGGGGATATCCAAGCGGTGATGAATGGTGAACTTGATGATTTTGTAAATGCTTATTTGAAGGAGTTGGAATGACAGAGAAAAAAAACTCTCCAGAAGGAGTAGAGTTGCGGTATTCAGATTTAAGTGATGGAAAGTATTTGAAGCAATGGCTTTTAGATCCCAGCGTGGCCCGTTGGTTTCCTATGTTTGATGAAGTTGAAATAGATGATGCAGTGGCACGGTGGATAGGGTTTAGCCGGTATAAATGCAGCTTAACAGCTACCAAAGAGGGCGTGCCTTGTGGAATTACCACCTTATATTTACAGCCCTATCGAAAGCTTGCTCATCAGTGTGAATTTGGCATTATTGTGGCACCTGAAATGCGAGGACAGGGGGTAGGAACTTTGCTAATCAGTAATCTTAGCCATATGGCTAAAGAAACCTTTAAGATTGAAGTATTACATCTCCAAGTCTATGCAGAAAATCCTGCCATTCATCTTTATACTCGGATGGGTTTTCGCGAATTTGGAAGGCAAACTCATTGGATTAAAGAAAAAGACGGCTTCTATGTCGGACGAGTTTTCATGGAACGTTTTTTATAAGGGTTCAAGAACACTTACCTTTTATTAAAAAAAATTATTATGTTATGACACTAGCTATTTTTCAACAAGAAGTCGAAAATTTATCAGGTATTAAATTAAAGCTGAAAATTAATGACAACCGTTCCACTATGTTAAGTGTACGCTGGGAATCTGATTGCACGAGAGTTTCTTTACATCGCATGTTTTTAGAAGCTCCTCAAGAGGTTATGAAATCTTTGGCTTGTTATATTCGCCAAGAGCATAGGATGATTTCTCCTGAGATCAAAATCTTTATGGAAAATAACCTTAAAAAGCTTGATTATTCGCATACCTTAGATAGATCCAAACTTTCCTGCCAAGGAAAGGTTTATAATCTCCAACATCTTTACGATGAACTTAATGATCAATATTTTGAGGGGAAAGTAAGATTATTTATTACCTGGTTTGGTAAACATACTCAACTTAATAAAAGGTGCGTGACTTTTGGCCTTTATCATCATCCTCTTAAGCTAATAAAAATCAATCGGTTGTTGGATAATACGAATATTCCGAAGTATGTAATTAGCTACATTATTTTTCACGAAATTTTGCATCACATTTGTCCTTCCTACATGGATGAAAAAGGTCTACACCGCATTCATAGCAAAGAATTCAAAGCAAAAGAAGAAAGTTACGAGCATTTTGGCATAGCCCACCAATGGATTAAAAAACAACGTATGCATCTTTTTGCGCATCTTGACTAAGATTGCAGATTTAGAAAAAGCTCTATAAATTAAAGGAATTCTATCATGGCTGGCCATAGTAAATGGGCAAATATTAAACATAGAAAAGGAAAAGCAGACGCTAAAAAAGGCAAAATATTTTCTCGTATTGCTAAAGAGATTATTAGTGCTGTAAAGGTGGGAGGAGGCCCGGAGGCAAAAAGCAATCCTCGCTTAAGGTTAGCTTTAGAAAAAGCACGCGCGGCAAATGTTCCTAATGAAATTGTAGAACGGAATATTAAAAAAGCTTCTAATGCCGATCAAGCAGATTATACAGAGATGATGTATGAACTGTATGGCCATGGAGGAGTAGGAATTATTGTTGAAGTGATGACTGATAATAAGAATCGTGTAGCCTCTGAAATGCGCATTGCTACTAATAAAAGAGGGGGAACGATCGCTACGCCTGGTGCCGTATCTTTCAATTTTGATCGCAAAGGCATTCTTCAGATTAGTAAAGGGCAGGCCTCAGAAGAAGAGCTGTTTTTAAAAGCCACAGAAGCAGGAGCAGAAGATTTTGATAGGGAAGATGAAATGTATCTCATCACCACCGATCCTACTGCCTTATATAGTGTTAAAGAAGCTTTAAATCAAGCGAATATTGCATGCGAGGAAGTTAGCTTAGAAATGATCCCTAAGTCTTTCATAGAATGTAATGAAGAGTGTGCCAAAGCTAACTTGGCATTAATAGAATGGTTAGAAGCGCTTGATGACGTAGATGCTGTTTATCACAACATGAACTTCTCAGAATAATTAATGTATAGAAAGAATTTCCAGCTTAACTTTTTATCTTTCCCCGCAAAACTTAAAAAGTCTTAAAGCTTTTTTTCTTTGTTTCGATCTTAAAAATTGCCTCGCATGTGGAGGAGTTTATGAAAGCCCTAAATTCCCCTCATCCCCCCAATTTTTTCTTAAGCTTAGTCCACCACAGTAGATAAATTTTATTTTCCTATTTAAGGCGATTTTCAAGAAATGCTTAAGCTTTTGGATGTTTTTTTTCTCTAACGCTTAAACTTCTTTAGCTAGATTCAAACGCAAAGGCAGAGTGCTTGGCATCGATTATTAATTTTCTTAATAATACGCTTTTGAGCTACTCCTTATGTACTCCTATACTTCATAAAATCCCTTTCGTTAAGCAGAGAGACATCTTTTAGAGGGTTGGGTATGTAGGCTAAGTTTTTTAAAAGCGTATAACAGGTCCATAAAGGCTAAACAGTAAATTTGAAAGCGAGCCTCTTTAGCTCTTTTCTTTTATTTCACCCTATTTAATCTAGCTTTTAAGAGAACTGTTTATAAATCTTTAAATAAAACTTTCTGAGAATATTTAATAGTTTGTTAACCGCTAGCCATTTAGCCTATCTATTTAGTAAATACCAAAGAATTAATCATTAAAGCGTAATTTGCTTTTTTCTTGTGTAAAATATATTTTTGAATATATAGATGAATTTATTGGGCTTGTAATATAGGAGGCATCTATGACGAGTGTATTAAACTCTAAAATAGTAAATATGTTAGAAAACCCGCGGTTTGCAGAAAACCAAAAAGGCAATTTAAATGGGCGCAAAATGCTCCCTTTGCCTTACTATCTACTTAAGAGTGGAGCTGTTATCGGGGGAGTGGCTACAGTAGCTTGTGGCGTAGCTGCCATTGGTTTTTCAACCTTGCCTATGCTGGTAGCTGCATTGGCTTGTGGATTAGTATGTTTGAGCAGCGCGGTAGGCTCTTTTTATATTGAGCGTCTTAGCCACCCTAACAACTCTCATTCTCTTAATTCTCAGCTTCCGGAAAGGATTCATAACCCTAATAAAATTGATGAATACCTTAAAAATGCTAATGAAAATCTTCTTAAGGCGGAGAGCAGTGTAGAAAAGCATACGAGTGAAATAAATGTTCTACATGCGCAACTGCGGCTAAAAGAAGCAGAAATAGAAGATAGAAACAAAATGATTAAGAGTTATCTAAAGATTTTAGAAGAGGGCCGAAAAAATGTTGAAAAAGATTTACAAACTATTGTTCTCTTTTTAAAAGATAGAGGTGAAAATGAGGCGCAAGTACAACAAGTGCTTTCTCTCCTTAACCATATGCGTTCCCTCGCTAGGCGGCAAGAAAAAGAAGAGGAATCAGCAGATTGTGATCGCCTCTTAAAAGACTATCTTAATTTGAATGAGCGCTTGCTCTCTACTCTATCTATTCTTCCTCACTGTTTTGATAAGTATAGAGTCCAGATGAAAACGGAAAGCAATTTAGAAGGTGGGTCTGTTAAAGGCGTAATTAATGTAAAGGATAGCCGAGAACTAGAGATTCAAAATTTGAAAAGCGAGGTTAAAAGGCTGAAAGAAGAGCTAGAAAAACAGTACGCCCATTACCAACTTATTGATCAGATAATCGATCAGAAACAAGAGTTGGAAAAGACCAACCTATCTAAAAGCCAGGAATCGTCAAATCTGTCGCGCAGTTTTATAGTCGTCGAGCCTCATTTGTAGATCATCAAGTGGCCATGAAATTCAGAAGAGTTTTGGAGAATAATGCCAAAGCTCTTTTAATTTTTGCTCTCTAAAATTTAAAAAATCTAGTAAGGTTTATCTCTTACCTTCTATAGAAGGCTTGGAAATGCAATGCTTGAAACAGAGAGGTCTACCTGGCTAAACCTAGGTTTGTCTGATTGAGTAGAGGAAAGGTTATTAGGAGACTTCTAGCAGTGTGGAGGCTAAGTAAATTCCATTCTTTATGCTAAGTAGACTTTTCCTTGTAGGATAACATAAAACCGGCTAGATTAATTGCTTTCATTAATAAAATGGAAGTATCAAATGTCTCAAGCTAAAGTCCAAAGCGCTATTACTCCTACGCGCGAACAAGATTATGCCGAATGGTTTCAGCAGGTAGTTAAAGCAGCTGATATGGCTGAGAACTCTCCTGTCAGGGGGTGCATGGTGATCAAGCCTTGGGGCTATGCAATTTGGGAGAATATCCAACGCCAACTTGACGAACGCATTAAAAAAAGCGGGCATGAAAATGCTTATTTTCCTCTCTTTATCCCCTTAAGCTATTTGGAAAAAGAAGCTGAGCATGTAGAAGGATTTGCTAAAGAATGTGCCGTTATTACCCATCATCGTTTAGAAGAAAAAAATGGCCGTTTAGTTCCTACGGGAGAATTAGAAGAACCGCTTATTGTTCGTCCTACTTCCGAGACAATTATCGGAGAGTCTTTTTCACGTTGGGTAGAATCTTATAGGGATCTACCTTTGCTAATTAACCAATGGGCGAACGTGGTACGTTGGGAAATGCGCCCTCGCATATTTTTGCGCACTACCGAATTTTTATGGCAAGAAGGACATACTGTACATTCTACTGCCCAAGAGGCCTTAGATGAAACCCTGCGAATGCTAGAAATGTATAGAGAATTTGTAGAAGATGTTCTAGCTCTTCCGGTTATCATAGGGGAAAAATCTCCCGGTGAGCGGTTTCCTGGAGCGGTAAGCACCTACACGCTTGAAATGATGATGCAGGATCGTAAAGCATTACAAGGGGGAACTTCGCATTATTTAGGACAAAATTTTGCTAAAGCTTCTAATATACGCTTTAGCAACAAAGCAGGGCAGGTAGAGTATGGGTTTACAACTTCATGGGGAATTACTACTCGTCTGATTGGTGGTATGATTATGTGCCATGGCGATGATGATGGCTTAAGAATGCCTCCGCGGGTAGCAGCAAAGCAAATTGTAATCATTCCTGTCGTCCCGAAGCCCGAGATGGAAGATGAAGTTTGGGCCTATGCGGAAAAGATCGCGCACAGCTTGCAAGAAGTTCAATATGCGGGCAGACCTCTCAGCGTGTGGATTGATAAACGCGACAAACGGGGCGGAGAAAAAAGTTGGGAGTGGATTAAAAAAGGAGTGCCTTTGCGCATTGAGGTAGGACCACGCGATATAGAAAAACAATCGGCAATTGTTTATAGAAGAGATAAACCTCATAAAGAAAAACTTTCCATGCAAATAGATCAGATTCCTACTGAAAGTTTAAGGTTATTAGACGAGATTCAATCGACCCTTTATCAGCAAGCTAAAGAATTCCGCGATGGAAATATTCGCCGCGATCTCCATACTTTTCAGGAGATGAAAAGCTTTTTTACTCCCTCCAACATGGATAAACCCGAAATTCATGGTGGATTTGTTCTTGCTAAATGGTGTGGAGAAGAGGGAACAGAAAAAATGCTTGATGAATTGAAAGTTTCTATCCGCTGCCTGCCCATGCATCAAAGCGGGACGCAAGGTAAATGCATTTTGACGGGTAAACCTGCTACCTTAGATGCTATATTTGCCAAATCTTATTAATCCTAGCTTTATTACCTAGGATTCTAAGGTTTAATTTCTTACTTTTAAAGTTTTTCTTAAAGGGCTTTAAGCTATTAAATTTTTTATAAAAAGAAATTTACCGAATGTAATAAAAGCTTCTATAGCCCTTTGAGTAGGCTGAAAAATGGGGAGATGGGGGGAATAGAAGGAGTCCTAAAGCTTTTAACTTACAGCAATAGAAAATGAGAGCTTGCTATCGGACATATAGCCAATGGCGAGCTACATTTAAAGAGGAAAAGATTTGCTTAGATTGTAGCGGATTGCGGATATTGTTAAGCTCTGTTTCTAATTTGTCGTCCATCTGTTTTTTTTGTTGTTGAAGCTCCTGCCAATTGCTATCCGTGAAATTTTCTTTTTGAGAAATAAAGGTGGTCAATTGCTCTGGAGAAATTTCTAGTTCTTCTAAAAAGGCATGCGTATCTTCATCTAGCTTTTCTAAACGAATAGCCAGCTCTCGCATTTTCCTTTCATTTATATTTAGTTTTTCTTCTAAAATGTCGGGAGAAAACATAAATAACCTCTTTAAATGAGCGATAACTAACAGCCTATCATCAAATTAAATAAAATTCAATTATTAATTAGTATTTACTGCTTTTTTAAGGATGGACCGTGCTAAATCTAATTTACTTTTTTCCTGTTTGTGGAGCTGTAATAGGGATAGTGAGCGTGCTTATGACTTGCTTTTTGCTAAGAAGAAGGCTAAAGAGGAGCCAGCATGACTGGGTTACTCAATTAGATAAAACTTTCAATCAAATGGATTTATTGCCTAATGCGCAGGAGCTTTTGGAAGACAATTTACAGGAGATTATAGAAGATTTAAAAAATCAGATTCCTATGGGTGCTATGCTTTTTACTAAGGCAGTATCAGGAAAAATTCAAGCTTTAGTCAAAGAGAATATTTTAAAAAGAATGCCTGCTTTAAAAGAAAAAGCCTTAGTATGTCTGTCTTCTAAAATAAAAATGGAAAAATTGCTTTTACCTTTAATCCGCTCAGAGCTCTATACTCTATTATTTTATGGAGCGCTAATGGGATTTTTAGTAGGGCTACTCACCCTTATGTTGATTTTTTAAAAAAGACAATCCAATAGAAGCACTAAGAATAATGAAAATTACACTTAAGGTCACCCCAATAGGAAAATGTAAAAAACCTGAAAGCAGCATTTTTAATCCAATAAATATCAAAATAATAGCTAAGCCATAATGAAGATAATGAAAAAGGCGTAGCATGTTAGCTAGCGCAAAATAAAGGGAGCGCAGTCCTAAAACAGCAAAAATGTTAGAAGAGTAAATAATCATTGCATCCTGAGTAATACCCATAATGGCCGGGATGGAATCTATAGCGAAGACAACATCCGTTGTCTCGATAGCTAAAAGTACAAGAAAAAGAGGGGTAGCGAAAAGTTTTTTTTCTTTTCTTACAAAGAAATTATCGCCTTCATAGCCTTCTGTCAAAGGAAAATAGCGCTTAAAAATTTTAATAATTAGATTGTTTTCAGGGGAGTTGCCAGCAGTTGAAGTTTTCCCTAGCTTAACACCTGTAAAAATAAGGAATGCGCCAAATAAATAGATTACCCATGAAAAAGTCTGGATTAGAGCTATCCCGCAAAGGATAAAGAAGGCCCTCATAACGATAGCTCCCCAAATGCCCCATAAAAGAGCTTTATGAGTGTAGCGCTCGGGAACTTTAAAGTAAGAAAAGATGATAAGAAAAACAAATAGATTGTCTATACTCAAAGAATATTCAATAAGATAGCCTGTTAAAAAGCTTAAGGCATCTTCAAGCCCTCTTGTCCAGTAGATCCCTAAATTGAATGCTAAGGCAAGGCCAATCCAAAAACTTGTAGCGACGAGGGCTGTCTTTATGGAGGGGTTTTTTTCTTTAGCGTGAAAGAATTTAAAATCCAGCCAAATAAATATTATAATGGCAAGATTGAAAAGAAGCCAAAAACTGATCGTGTTTTCAAACATAGCGTTTATACTCTGAGCTTTCATAATCATCTATATTCTCGAATGAGCGGAACTTTTACTCAACCGACTCTCATTTTCCTGCGCTGTTATTTTTTCCCAGTTATTTGATTTTTAGCTTTAAGAATAAAAACAGCGGAAATTTGCTTTATCTTTTGATTTTTTAAGAAAATTTAGCTTTAGCAGAAAACCCCATCTTTTTTCAAGCTATCCCAAGAATTTTCTTTTTAAACTCTTTTAAAGAAGAAATAAAGTTTTTTATGCTCTTTGCTTGTTTTTTTATAGAGACCCTCTTCTGTTCGATAGAGCTTAACCCATTTTCTCTAGGAGAAAGCTTTCCTTTGTTCTATTTAAAAGAACAAACCGCTTTCTAAGATAGCTTGCTGCTAGGCCTATTCTATATTGAAACAGAATCTCTCATTCTATATCCTAGAAGGCAATTATTAGTTAAAGTAAAGGTTGGAGTATGCAATTAAAAAAGATAAAACTTTTCGGATTTAAGTCATTTGCAGAAAGCACTACTCTTGAATTTAACGAAGGGATTACAGCTATTGTAGGCCCCAATGGTTGTGGAAAATCTAACATTGCCGACGCTTTTCGATGGGTATTGGGTGAGCAATCTGCTAAGTCTATGCGTGGCCATAAGATGAATGATGTTATTTTTGCTGGTACCTCTACACGTAAAGCTCTTAATTTTGCCGAAGTGGCTATAGTATTGGATAACACTGATAAAACTTTACCCATTGAATATACCGAAGTAGCTGTTATGCGACGCCTTCATCGCAGCGGGGAATCTGAGTACTTTATCAATGGCCATCAAGTACGCCTTAAAGACATACATAGCCTTTTGCTTGATTCAGGTATGGGTAAAGATGCTTATTCTATCTTTGAGCAAGGGAAAATTGATCAGGTTATTAACTATACTCCTTTAGAAAGGCGCTACATTTTTGAAGAAGCTTCAGGAATTCTTCGTTTTTTGCAACGTAAACGCGAAGCTTTGCGCAAGTTGGAGCAATCGGATCAGAACCTGATGCGAGTTAAGGATATTCATTTAGAAGTTGAAAAGCAAATCATTGTTTTAGAGCAGCAAGCTGAAAAAGCGCGCCTTTTTAAAGAGCATAAGCAACAATTAGAAATCTTGGAAAAAGGCATTTTTGTTATTAAATATGAAAACTTACAACATAGATGCCAAGAGATATTTAAAAAAGAAGAAAAGCAGAGGTTATTGCATGCAGAAATGCTAATGACGATAGAAGAGATGAAAAAAGAATTACAAGCAGCCAAAGCTATTCAAGAAGAGAGCGAATTGGATCTACGTAAGCAGCAAGAAAAGCTTTATCAAACTCAGAGTGAAAAAGAGATCAAGAGACGTGAAAAGCTTTCCTATCAAGAGCGTTTAAAAGAAACGGTTGCAAAAGAGAAGCGCTGGCAGCACGAACTGGAAAATATGTTAGAAAAACGGCAGATGCGGCTAGCTGAAAAAGTTAACATACAGAAGCAGCAGCAAGAGAGGGAAGAGTGCTTGCAACAGATGTTAACAGCTTCGCAAGAGCAACGCGATAAAGTTAAAAGTATGGAAAATGAGTTATCTGCCGTGCGCGAGCAATATCAGCAGGCTCAGCATAAGCTGATAAAATTTGTACAAGCCGAAAGTGAGATAGAAAGTAATCTTAAGCAAAACAATGTACGATTAGAGAATCATCAAGAACGCCGAGAATATTTACTAAACCGTCAAGAACGCTTAAACGAGCTAATTAAAGAGTTGCAATTTCAAGTTATCGAGAAGAAGAAAATTGTGGAAGAAGTGGTTGAAATTGTAGATAGCCAAAGAGAAATTTTGAATGAGCAAGAGCAGCAGATCCAGTTATTGAGTGCTGAAATCAATGGCCTCCAATCTAATTATATAAACTTTCAAAGTGAGCTAGCTGAAGATAAAGCACGCCAGAATGTTCTTTTAAGATTGCGCGAGGATAAAGAAGGCTTTACGGCTAGCAGTAAACGCCTTTTGCAAGAATCATCCAATGTTAAAAGCCCTTTATACAATAAGATTTATGGCTTATATGAATATCTAACTCCCCAAGAGGGAGCTGAAAAGGCTTTAGCCCAGATCATGAAGCCTTATGCGCAGACTTTAGTGGTCCATACACCTCAGCATCTTAAAGAGGTAATGGAATATGCAGCCGCAAATAAGCTAAAAGACTTTTCTTTAATCTGCCTTGATCGCCTGACCGCATCGCCCCTCGAGCTATCCCCTCCCTCTTCTAAAGCTAAAGAGTTAGCCCATCTTGTTGCGTCTCCGGTAGGCTTAAAGCAACTTTTGAAGGACTGTTTTATAGTTGAAACATTCGAGCAGGCTGAAGAGCTTTCTGAAAATTTCCCTGGAGCTAGCATTTGGATAATAGACGGTTCTTATATCGATAGGCATCGTGTCTTTTTCTCGCTTTCTCAAGGGGAAAATAATGTTTTTCTACGTGAAGCTGAACTTAAAGTTTTACATAAAAGCGTAGAGGAAAAAGAGCTGCAAATAGATAATCTTCAGGCGAGATTGAAAAAATTAAAAGAAAGGCAAACCCAACTTCAATTAGAAAGAAATGAGCTGGATAAAGGTATTCGCCGAGAGGAAATGAAGCTGGTAGAAGTAAACTTTGCTTTACAACGAACGCAAGCAGATCTAGAAAAAGCGTTAAATGAAGTTAAGCAGCTTGAGGCTGAAAATAAAGCTCTTGAGCTAGTTAGCGAGCAAATCTTAAGCCTTCTTAGCGAACTTCAGTTAAAATATCATGATGCCAAAGCAACCTTAGAAATTGAGCAAAAATTAGCGACCTCCCTTCAGGATGAAGTGGAGAAAAGATTACATCTTCTAAAAAGCGCCCGTCATGAGATGCAAGAAAAAGAAGCTATTCTCCAGGAGATAGCCGAAGAAAATCGCAAGCTTGTACATGCCTTAAATGTATTAGAGGTCAAGGATGTGGAGAGCCAGCAACATGAAGAGCATTTGTTAGAAGAGATTGAAAATGGACAGCAAGTAAAAATTCAGCTCAAGCAAAGTGTACAAGAATTTGATTCCATGTTAGAGAAAACGGAAGGAAATTTGAAAGAATTAGTAAACTTGCTTGCAGAAAAAGAGCAAATAGCTGCAGAAAAAAAATTAACTCTTGCTGGAATGGATGAGCAATTATCTCGGCATTACCATGAGCTAAAACAGCTAGAAAATGAGCTCCATCAAACGGCCATCCAGTTAGCTCATATAGAATCTTCCCGCCAATCACTAGAGAATGAGCTGCAGCAGCGTTATCAAATAACCATTCATGAAGTTAAAGCTTTAAATCTTCCTTTAGAAAAAAGTATGGAGCAAGGAGAGAAGAAAATTCGTGCTTTACGCCAAACGATTGAGTCTGCAGGTGATATCAATATGACATCTATTCATGAATTTGATCAACATAAAGCTCGTTATGAATTTTTGAATCAACAGATTGATGATTTGAACGGATCTAAACAAGAGCTTATACAAATCATTGCTCACTTGGAAGGAGAAAGTAGAAAGATTTTTAAGGAAACTTTTGAGTTGATTTGCCATAACTTTAAGAAAAACTTTAAAATTTTATTTAATGGAGGAGAAGCTGATCTTCAATTTACAGAAACAGACGATATTCTCGAAGCGGGTATAGAAATTATTGCGCAGCCCCCCGGCAAGCAGATGCGTTCGATTAACTTGTTGTCTGGAGGTGAGAAATGCCTCACAGCCCTAGCTTTATTATTTGCTATCTTTGAAGTTAAGCCTGCGCCTTTTTGCATTTTAGATGAAATTGATGCTCCCTTAGATGATACAAATGTGGAAAGATTCGTCAATGTCGTAAAACACTTCTTAGAAAAATGCCAATTTATCATCATTACCCATAATAAAATTACAATGTCGATTGCCGATGTGCTCTTTGGTGTCTCGATGCAAGAACGCGGAATATCTAAACTTCTCTCCCTCGAATTTTCCAACCACTCTGTCTCTGCCTCAACTTTATAGAAAAGATGGTAAGAAAAAGAATAATAATTCAAATTTCTTAAAAGAGAGAGGTTTTTTAAATAAAAATGTTAATTTTATTAAAAAATTTAATAAAAGAAAATTTGTTTTTCTCTTTTTATAATAATACGCTTTTGAACTACTCCTTATCTATCCCCCTACTATATAAAATCCCTTTCGCTAAGCAGAAAGACATCTCGCGGATGGTTGAATATGTAGATTAAGTTTTTTAAAGCGTATAAGTATTTATCCCTTTAGTAATTCCCTTGGCTTGTCTCAAGCGAACAAAAAGCTTACACGAAGCTATCTCTTAGTAAGAAAGAAAAAATTCCCCTCTAGTTGCTCTTAAGTAGATATCTATAAATAGTAAGCGGTCACGGGATATAAAAGGGAGAGGCAAAATCTTTTTATTTTATAAAGGCTTTGTATGCTAATAGCCAATAAACTTTTAGCTTAGGGATGTCTTTGCTTTCGATCTGGTTCAAATGGCTAAACTCCCGGCATTGTTTACAATAAATTTTTTCCTCTCCTGGTTATTAAAGAGGATTTTTTAGGAAGAGATTTCGCACTTAAGCGATGACTTTAGCTTTTTGTAAGTTTATTCGCTTGTAGCTAGAGCAATAATTATTGGATCATTTTGAAGCTCTTGGCTAGCATACTGAACGGCTGAAGCATCTTGTTGAACAGCGGTAAGTACCACCTCTCTATCGTTTTGAAGTTCTTGGCTAGCATACTTAAGCGCCAGACCATTTTGCTGTACAGCGGTAAGCACAACCTCTCTATCGTTTTGAAGTTCTTGGCTAGCATACTTAAATGCCAGCCCATTTTGTTGTACAGCGGCAAGAACAAGTTCTTTATTATTGCAAAGCTTGGGGGCAGCATACTTAAGGATCAAACCATCTTTCCGAACCTTTGCATAAAACACTCGATAATATACTTCCTCAAACATGTTGTTAGAGTTCATCGGTGCCTCGTTAGTATACTCAAGATCCGAACCGTTTTGCTCCTCAGTGGTAGGATCTATTTTTATATCGTTATCAAGCGGTAGATTGGCAGGGGCAGATGTGCCATCATCATGCTTGATTGGTTCTATCCCAGCGTTTTTATTGTAATTTTTTCTATGAGCAAAATCATAAATCCCAACTATTATATTTCCTAATACAGGGAGCAACAAGATTATACAGCGACTAAAGCTTTTTAGGCTAAGATGGCTATAGTAAGAGCTTTTAGGCATACTCTCTTTTTGCTTGATAGGTAAAATAACAGCTTTTTGAAAGATATAGACTAAATTAGTTACAGTGCTAACAAAAGGCAAGTAGTCGCTCTTATTAACGATGAATCGGCAGGTATTAGATAAAAAATTTGTTCGCATGGTAATCCTTTATTTATCAAATCTTATAAATTACAATTTAAAAATAATCCTATTTAAAATCAATAAAGTAGTTTAAGATATAAGCAGTTTAACTTACATGAAAATTATATAAAATTGTTTTTCTGAGCCTATCCCGATAATCGACCTATCCAGAACATTATAGGACTAAAATTTAACAATCCTTTCCAAGATTTTTCTAAACTTCCGTTGTTGCCAAGATATTGCTCTTTCAACTTGCCATCTCCATTTCTTAAGCTGGCAGACAACTACCTCAGCTTTCTTGATAGCCCCCATTCTGCGCCTAGGTATAAATGGGTATATCTTTCTTATTAGCAACTTATACGCTTTTGAGCAACTCTTTATGTAGTCATACACTTAATAAAAAGCTTATCTTTACGGAGAGAAGCAGCTTGGAAAAAGGTTAGTTTTTTTTGGCTATGCAGACGTAGTTTCTTTAAAAGGTATTATCTCTAAGTTCCTCAGAGTCGTAGCCTTTATCAGCTCTTAAAATAGGTATGATTGGATGGAATTCATAGAGTCTTTGCAGCTTACCTTGATGCGGATCAATCAGCTTTTCCACCTGTTTCCTTTCATCTCCTTTAGCACTGGTTACTTCAAAGCTTAATGGACTGCCATTGCCGTCTACCAGAAGATGGGTAGTCATGCCTTTACCCTTGTAACCATAGCCTATTAGCTCATCGCCTCCCTTTCTCCCTAAAAAAAACCATCAATGGCTAGTTTTTCCCAATTAATCATTCCCGTCACATCTGCGCATTCCTTTAAGGCCGATAGCAAGCTATCTAAAGTTCCATCTTCTTGCCATTTACCTAGTCACCGATGAGTAGCAGATCTTGATCCCCAATTCGGTCTTTTAGGAAGATCACACCAACGCGAACCGGTAATCAAAATTCAAAATAAACTATTACAAATCTTTCTCCAGGGAGTATGCGGCTTTCCCCTTAAATTTTTTGGAGGATTCGGCGGCAAAAGCGATTGTAAGATTTTCTATTGAGTATCTGTAAGTCCTTCAAATCTTCCTGGCATACGTCTTCTCCTTTCTAAAAAAGAAAAGCTTGCATCATAAATTTATATTTTTCAATATTATCGGGATAGTTTCAGAGACTTAAATTTTTCAAATCTCATCAATAAATAAACGCTATTGTCTTAAAGCGTGATTAGCAAACTATTAAGCTAATAGTTTTCCCATAGCACACTGGAAAGCTTTTATAGCCAACGTCCAAACTTTTTTATAAACCAAACTTTTACTAGCTGGGTTAAAAGGCAATATCCTAATAAAATGATTAATAGCCAAGGAAAATAGCTCCAGGGCAAAGGTGCCAATCCAATACTTGCTCCTATAAATGAATAAGGAAGGTAAATTCCTATAGCTATAGTTACCCATGTTGTTAATGTAAGCGGCCATGAGGCCATGCTTTGAATAAAAGGAATCTTGGGAGTTCGAATCATGTGCACGATTAATGTCTGGGAAAGTAATCCTTCTATAAACCAGCCCGTTTGGAATATAGATTGTTTCTCAGGCGTATTGGCAGCAAAAATGAACCACATAACGGCAAAAGTTATATAGTCAAAAATTGAACTTATAGGCCCTACCACCATCATGAATTTAGCTATACCTCTAGGTTCCCACCGATGAGGATAGGCTAAAAACTCTTGATCCACATGGTCCCACGGTATGGTAGCTTGTGAAATCTCATACAAAAGATTTTGAATTAATAATTGAATAGGTAACATGGGTAGAAAAGGAAACAAAGCACTAGCTCCTAGAATGCTAAACACATTTCCAAAATTTGCGCTTAGGGCCATCTTTAGGTATTTGAGAATGTTACCAAAGGTTTTACGTCCTTCAACCACCCCAGCGTTTAAAAAAAGCAAACTTTTTTCTAGCATGATGATATCAGCTGATTCTTTAGCGATATCGACAGCTGTATCAACAGAAATCCCTACATCTGCTTCGCAAAGGGCAGGAGCATCATTAATTCCATCTCCTAAATATCCTACAGTATGGCCATTAGATTTCAAAGAAGCAATTACTCTAGATTTTTGAAGAGGCGTTAATTTAGTAAAGAGAGTGGTGTGATCCACTGCATTTGAAAGCTCTTTATCGTTCATTTTTTCAAGTTCATGACCGGTAAGAGAATTTTCAACTTTAAGATTAACCCATTGGCAAATTCGATGGGTTACCCACTCATTATCTCCAGTTAAAATTTTAACCTGAACATTTTGGCGGCGTAATTGAGTGATGGCTTCTGCCGCTGTTGATTTAGGAGGATCAAGAAAAGTTAATAAACCGAGGAGCACCATCTCTTTTTCATCACTTTCCTTATATTCCTTGCTTTCAGTAGGCTCTACACATTTGTAAGCTACAGCTAAAATAAGCATGCCCTCTTGATAAAGTTCCTTTGCTAAGCTATTTATTTCATTTTTGAGAGAGAGGGACAAAGAAAGAGTAGAACCTTTTATTTTGACCCCACTACATAGGCTTAAAATTTCTTCAAAGGCACCTTTGCAGATTAAAAGATGTTTTTGTGCATTATTCTCTAGAATAACAGACATTCTTTTACGCACAAAATCAAAAGGAATTTCATCTATTTTCCTATAATTGTTTTGTAAATCTAATGTTCTTTCTATTTCGCTATGTTCTAAAATAGCTTTGTCTAGAAGATTCCTTAGACCGGTTTGATAAAAACTGTTTAAATAACCAAAGAGCAACACTTCTTGATTATCATTTCCCTCGATATCTAAATGCCTTTCTAGAATGACTTTATCTTGAGTAAGTGTGCCAGTTTTATCTGTACAAAGGATATTCATAGCTCCAAAATTTTGGATGGCATTTAACTGCTTGACGATTACCTGCTGATGAGACATGCTTACAGCGCCTTTAGCAAGATTAACAGTGACAATCATAGGAAGCATTTCAGGTGTTAGACCTACGGCTACTGATAACGCAAAAAGTAAGGACTCCAGCCAATCTCCTTTAATAAATCCATTCAACAAAAAAACTATGGGGACTGCTATGCACATTAGCTGGATGAGCAGCCAACTGACCTTACTAATTTCTCTATCAAAAGCGGTTAGGGGACGATAGTGGGTGATGCTTTTTGCCATTCCACCAAGATAGGTATGATCTCCCGTTGTTAGGACAACTGCTAGGGCAGTTCCATTGAAAACATGAGTGCCCATGAAGCAAACATGGGGCATTTCCCATAAATTTACTGGATTCCTAGCAGGATGAGAAATAGCTTCTTTTTCGGCGGGTAAAGATTCTCCTGATAGAGCTGATTGACTCACATATAATTCTTTGGCAGAGAGTAACCTCACATCTGCGGGTACCATATCTCCCGCTGATAGATGGATAATATCTCCGGGTACTAAAAGCTTAATATCTATCTCTTGCTGTTGCGGTTCATCATTAGAGCCTTGGCGCCGCAGCACTGTCGCTTGGGTACTTACCATGGCCTTAAGCCTCTCTGCTGTCTTTTTCGATTGCCACTCTTGGAAAAATCTTATCATCACGCTGATAGCTACCATCACAGAAATAATAATGGCGGCGTCTATATTATTTAAAAATAAAGAAATACCTGCCAGCAATACTAACAAAGCGATAAAAGGATTAATAAAATTTTTTAGCAGTAAAAAGTAGCTATTAGCTTGCTTATCGCCTTTAATTTCATTTAGGCCATATTTCTCAAGCCTAGCTTCCGCGTCAGGTGTGGTTAATCCCTTAAGAGTTGTATTTAATTTTAGCAAGGCTTCTGTAGAAGATATGTTTAAAAAGGGGGTTAAAAGAGAAAAAGTTTGCCTACTCTCTTCAGGGAGGATAGGGGAACGTAAAAAGAATTTGGAAGCTAGAGGAAAAGAAACTTTACTGCTAAAAAATTTTCTCATCTAGGGTCCCTATTATTAAAGAAAGCTGAAGTTTTTAAGTAAAATAGAGGAACTTGCAGGTACTTAAGCGGGCCAGACTGCTTATCTAAAAAATTCAAAAAGCGTGTCTAATTTTTAGTTAAACTCTCTTGCTAGCCTTATTGCAAAAATGTTTTTTAATCTTAGGAAACAATATTAAGACTTAGAAACCATCTTCCATTCTAACCATTGGTAGCTTATTAGGTAAACTTTAAGCCTTTTTAGCTTCTAGGTGAATGGCGGCGAATAAGAGCTAGGATAACTTCGGTTTTAGGTTCAATTTCTTTTAAATTTATTTGAGCAATTTTTTGAGGAGTTAAAGAGAAAGCTGATCGCATATCCAATAGATCTCTTTTTAAACAGTTTATAATTTGTGCTGGCATAAAGAACTCTAAAGTTTTTATAGGCCTAGATGTGTAATCGGCCCCTAAAATTCCTTTTAACATCTCTGGAGTTATGCTCTCTTTTTTAAAATCAATCGCTTGGATTTGCTCACGGCTAAGATAATTAAGTAAGGAAAGTGGGATAATCGGCAATAAATATAAAAGGCTACTTTTCGCAAGGTTTTGCAGACTCTTATCTTTTACAATAAGGGTATGCATAAAAACATTGATAGCAGCCTTACTAGCAGGAGAAAGCGTAAGAAGCTCAATCTTGGTGAAATCTATCTGCTTAATTTTTTCTGCAGAAAGTAGACGTGCAGCTTTAGGGCTGAGCAAATCTCTTCGTAGGCAGTCGATGATTTGCTGGGGTTCAAAAAACTCTAGGGTGTTTTTTCTTTTATTTGGTAGAAGTTCTCCTAAGATTCCATCCACCATAGCTTGTGTGATGTTTTTTTCTTTAAAATCAATCCGCTGGACCTGTTGCTGAGTCAAATAATTAAGATAAATGGGGTTTAAAAAAGGCAATAAGTATAAAAAGCTGGATTCTTGGAGGCTTTTTAAACTAGAGTCTTGCCTAGTGAGACTACCTACAATTGTATTAAGGCATTCAAAAATAAGGGGATCCTGCTTAGGTTGATATAAATCCAATTGCGTAAAATCTAAGAGTTCTACTTGCTTTCCTAAGATAGAGCTTAAAGCTGCAGAATTGAATAGATTTCTTTGTAAACAGTTGATAATTTGCTGAGTTGTAAAAAAATGAAGGTGGCTTGGTAAATTTATTTGCTGCCATCCCTTCCATCCTATTATCCCGCTGACCATCTCCTGTGTAATTTTCTCATTTTTAAAGTCTATCGCTTGAATTTGCTCGGGTGTTAAATAATAAAGATAAACAGGGTTGAGGAAAGGCAATAAGTATAAAAGGCTAGCCTGCTGAAGGCTTTGTAAGTTCTTATCTTTCTTGATAATTGTATCGATGATCGTATTGAGGATCATTTGATTATGCTCTTGCTCATCGAGATTCACTTGCGTAAAGTCTATATTTCTCACTTGCGCAGAAGAGATTAGCCTACTAATTTTTCCATCAAATAAGCCCTTATTTAAGCCAACCAATATAGCGTTAGCAGATAAAGTTTTAATTCTTCTTTCATTTTTGTAAATAAGTCTAAACTGCTTAGCACTTAAAAGATCGATATGAAGGCCTAACTTTTGCTCTTCAGTTAAGCATTCAATTAAATTGCTTGATAAATGCTTTACCAAAAGCTCAAGAGAACTTATATTTACTTGGCGTAAATCTCTCAAAGTCAATTTTTTTAAAGTCTCAACGGAATTAATAGCTAGGCCAAGCTTTTGCTTTTTTAACATCGTGGCTTGCTGACCTAAAAACTTTGCCTGCCTGGTAGATAATTTGTTGATAGCGTCCATACTCATGCTAGACACTTCTTCTTCATCTAGCAGAAAAATTTTAAGAGCTGACTCCTCCCATGCAGCTTCGAGGTCTTTAATTTTCAGCTCCTTGAGCAAAGGATTTTTTGCTAATCGTTGAAAACGAGGTAGCAACTGAAAAGATTGATTAAGCTGATTAAACCTATCCTCAATACGCTTCTGAAAACTAAGCAAGCTCTCTTTTTGTAAGCCTGTAATTTGTCGCCTTTCATGTTCTTCTCTTTCGAGCCATGTATGCAACGGTTGCTTCATGACACTCTTTATCCGATTATGATAGTGATCATGCCTTTCTGTAAAAAGATTACCTGGCTGATTTAGCTGTGCCTCTTTTGGCTCTAAGGTAAGAATAGAGGGGATCACTTTTGTATTTAAGCTTTCAATTTCCTCAGCAGAAGGAAAAAAGAGTTGAAAAAGTAGAGATTGGCTTTGAGGTAAAAGAGCAGACTTAGGTGTTGAGGTACTTCTCTTAAGTAGAGTTTGTGGAGTAGATAGAGAGGGAAGCTTTTCCTTTTCTAAAGAGTAAGAGGTTTGAGAAGAAAAAGGGAGAAAAGGATTTATCTCCTCTTTTTTAGCTGAAGAAAGCTTTTGCCTAGGTAGAGTCTGGGAAGAAAATTTGTTACTGCCTATATTTTTGGTTTTCTCATCGGTTGAATTTAACCTGGTCAAAACTTTAATCTGCTTAGTTTCGATGCCGCTTATACATTCGTTCCAAAGCGTTCTTATACTTTTTGATATCAAGGCTAATCCGCCAGAAAAAATGGTAGCAGCCAAGGCTATTAAGCCCTTTTTTACTCGCCAAGCATAACTAGAATGGTAAATATTTTCAGTGTAGATGGTGTAAGATCTGCCCGCTGAATCTTTTCTTACAATGGACGGTGAGCCTTGATCCTTTAAGTCGAGTGTCACACCATCTAAATCCTCCATTTTCTCAGATTTTCTAGAGGGGGATGTTTTAAAAGCATTGGCAGGTGTCATAGTTTTTCTCACTAATTAAAGAAAATTGACTTTATTATATAAAGATAGGGCTTAAATAACCAGATAAAATGCAAACCATACCAACAAATTATTATAATTAAGGCCTTTTTAAGGGAAAGCCTTTAGTTAGTAGCTTAAATTAGGAGTCTATTTATTCCCTCTTCTAAAAGCTTATCACTCAACTTGTATACTTTCCTACTTGTAAATGGCTTAAAATTGGCCCTTTTCCTGCTCTATAGAAATAAGCGAAAATTATATGAAAAACAATGTAGGCGTGTTAAATAAACCGACTTTTATCCATTAAGAGGTATTTTTGCGGGCAAGTTAGAGGAAATAACTGCAATGGAATTCTTAATTTTTTTCTTGCATAAATTGCCATTCTGCTTTTTACCATGTCCTGAAAGGCGGGTCAATGGAATGAATCGTTATATGTTTTCTTTGGTATTTCTCTTACTAAAATAGCTTGTCTAACTATCTTCATACTAAAAAAGTTCCAAGTTAGAGAAAATTCTCAATTACAATTTGCAAATGTACTAAAGAAAATGTAAAATTTCTTAAGAAATATAGGATGCTATAAGCTTGGTGAGCCTTGCAGTGGGGAGCTGGCTTGGGCTAAAGCAGGATATAAAGTAGCTCGGATATTATTGGACGGGCAAACAATTCGAGTGAAGCTCCTTTTAAATTAAACAGCTAAAAGTTTTGAAGAGCGATTAAACCCATTCAATAATCGGGATGGGTAAAGATTATAAGCTACTTTTTCTTTAGTTTGGGCATTATAAGGTCTCCTTAAACATACTCTGATCTACCTAGTTAGCGATTAAAGAATTAATAGATCATACTAAATAAAGAAGCTGCCTGACTATTATTTGGCATAATGTTTTTTAAATTAAGTCTAAATTCTGTTGCTATCTAAAATGGCTCTTCACTAGAAAGTAATCAGGTGGTTTTAATAAAATCTATAGATTTTATTAAAACTTCTGTTCCTTGCCTTACATGCTAGTTTCACATAGATGAAGGCTATTTGCAAGGATTTATTAATAATCGTTAGGTTATAAGAGATGCCCTTACGCTTTATAGCTCTCTATCGCTATTAATTCAGGCAAACAGGAACATTATATTTAAAAGGCTAATAAAAGGTTGTAAGCCATTTTTAATTAAAACTTAAGAGATAGCTAGGAGTCTATACATATGCCATAGCTAAGTTGCTAATGCCAGGGGTGGCGGCAATTGAGGCTTCACTTAATCTGTCTTTTTTTTAAGGTGTTTTTGAAAGCTTTAGCTCTAAACGGGAGAAATAAGAGATGAGATATATTATTGGAATTGATCTAGGAACGACAAATAGTTGCATTTCGTATGTGGATACTCAACATCCCAAAGCTTCCATTCAATCTTTTGCGGTACCTCAGCTTCTAGGGCCCAGTCATATAGGACTACGCCATACCTTGCCCTCTTTTGTATATCTTTCAGCTCCCCTGGAGTGGCAAGGAGCAGCTTTAGATTTGCCTTGGAAAAAAAATAACGATACATTTGTAGGCTCTTTTGCCCATTCACACGGAGCTAGGGTCCCTACGCGGCTTGTTCAGTCAGCTAAAAGCTGGCTAAGCTATTCAGCTACTAATAGAAATGATAAAACCCTTCCCCCTGAAGCTAGTGAAGCGGATCGAAAAATCAGCCCTTTGGAGGCCACAGCGCATTATCTGAACCATATTCGTTATGCTTGGAACTACCTTATAGCTAAATCAAATCCTGAGGCAGAGTTTGAACAACAAGAGATTGTTCTGACAGTTCCAGCTTCTTTTGATGAAGTGGCAAGGCGTTTAACTGTTGAGGCTGCTAAGATGGCAGGATTTATTCATTTAACCTTACTTGAAGAACCCCAAGCAGCTTTTTATAGTTGGATCTCTTTACATGAAAATCAATGGCAGCAACAGATGCGGGCAGGACAAACTATTCTTGTTTGTGATGTAGGGGGCGGCACGACGGATTTTAGTTTAATAGAAGTGCAGCAAGGAAAAAGCGAGCTAACTTTAAACCGTAGAGCTGTAGGCGATCACCTGTTATTAGGGGGTGATAATATGGATATTGCTCTTGCTCACTATCTTGAAGAAAGGTTATCTCATGAGTATGGAAAAAGAGATTTTCAGCTTGTTCAATGGCTGCAGTTGAAACATCAAGCTCGGGCTGCTAAGGAAGCTTTGCTAGAAAATGCGGCATCTGCTACCGACCATTTTACAGCTTTGTTGCAAGGCTCAGGTTCTGCAGTAGTTAAAGGAAGCTTATCTATCCAGGTTAAATGCCAAGAAGTGGCTCATTTATTGTTGAATGGGTTTTTTGCACAATATTCTTTTGAAGAAGCTCTTCAATTACGCAGATCTACAGGATTTCGGATGGTAGGCCTTCCCTACGAAGAAGAGCCTTCTATCACCAAACATTTAGCTACGTTCTTAAAGCGCTCGCAGGTTCAAAAAGCTCCTGACTACATTCTTTTTAATGGGGGCTCTATGAAGCCTACTATTTTTCAGCAAGCTCTTATACACTCGTTGGAAAGATGGTACTCGGGTTCACAGACAAAAATTTTGGAAAGTGTAGGTCTTGACATAGCTGTGGCCCGAGGAGCCGCTTACTATGGAAAAGTACGTCGAGGCTATGGAGTAAGAATAGCTAGTGGAATACCTAAAACCTACTATCTAGGAATTGATGTTAAAAAATTCGAGGGTACAGTTTCACACCAAGCTTTGACCCTTTTGCCACGAGGCGCTGAAGAAGGGGCAAGTTATCAATGTGAACATACCTTTTCCTTGCGGCCCAATGTACCCGTCTCGTTTAGCTTATATACTTCTCAAGTTCGTTTAGATGACCAAAAAGGAGATATAATAGAGATCGATAATCAAGAACTGCAGGCTATGCCTGCCATTCATACCATCTTACGTTTAGGAAAAAAACAGCTTTCTGAAAGTGTCTTAGATAATATACCTGTAAAGCTTCATATAAAGCTGACAGCTATCGGAACATTAGAACTATGGTTGCAATCGCTAACAACCGGGCATCGCTGGCCTTTAGAATTTCAAGTACGGCAGGCATCAGGTCAAGAAAATAATGTTTCCTCTTTAGAGTCGCAACGCCAGGATGAAAGTTTTGATTCCTCCTATTTAAAGTCATCGCAGGAGTATCTTCGCGAAATATTTACAAGCTCAGGTAAAGCAGAAAAAATGATGGAAAAAATGGAGAATTATTTAGGTAGACCACGCCTAGACTGGCCTTTAAGCCTGTTGAGAGGATTGTTTGATACCTTGTTAAGCTTAGCAGATCAACGTAAAACTTCTGCGGATCTCGAACCGCGCTGGTGGAATATGATAGGTTTTTTTCTGCGGCCTGGCTTTGGCTATCCTTTGGATGATTTTCGCATCAAAGAATTATGGAAAATTATTTTAGGAGATTTTAAGTTAGCCAAGTCTTTTGAATGCTTCATTCAGCAGTGGATCTGTTATCGCCGCATAGCGGGGGGCTTAAATAGAGGACAGCAAATTCAGCTAGCTAATGATATTTTAGCCACCCTATTACTTAATAAGGCTTCTAAAATTATTCTTAAAAGTAAAAATGATATCTATTCTTATTCAGAAAAAATAAGAACTTTAGCTTCATTTGAATGGCTTGATCTGGCCTTAAAAAGAAAAATAGGAGTAGCTATTCTCACCCGCATTTGCGCTGGCGAAGCAGTGGCTGCAGATTATTGGGCTTTGGGCCGTATTGGAGCCCGTCATTTAATCTATGGATCTCTAGCTTATGTAGTCTCCAGCGAGGAGTGCTCTAAATGGATTGAGTCCTTACTTAAGCTTTCTCCTCACGATCAATTAGCTCATCTTCTAGGTCAATTAGCTAGGAAAACGGCTCATCGCGAAGTAGATCTTTCGCAAGCTACTCTAGATAATATTTTGAATGCTTTTTCTCTTCTTCCTCAGCATGAGCATTTGCAGAGAATGTTGACCCAACCTGCTACTTTAACCCTACAAGAGCAAGAGCAGGTTTTTGGTGAGAAATTACCTGCCGGCTTAATTTTAGAAAGGTGAAAATAGATATAAAATATATTATAAAGAGAAAAGCTGTGCGAGTATAAAGCTTAGAGAAGCTAAATATTTATATTGTGATGGTGAGGCAAATTTTTAAAAAAGCGTGGGCGGGTGAGTAAGTGATAAATAGATTGTTTTAGATTAGGGGGCAGTCGGTAAGCTTGTAAAAAGCGTTTCTACTTCTGGAGAAGTTGATGAATAGCTGACAAGTTCATGGGCGCGTGATAAAGCCTTTAACATATGATGCTGAGGCTGCCGTTCATCAAAGACAAAAAGGTTTTCCTTACCTAGCGATTCAATAATCCCTGAGGCACAAAATACATCCCATAAAGGAGGCGTAATTCCACAAGTGATTAAGTGGCGCTCTGAATTTTTAAGATAATTATTCAGCTGTTGCAAGGCAAGGCAGGAGGTGGCATCAATATCGCGCGCATTTTTTAGTTGTAAAATGATAACTTTAGTTTTGTTATCATCTTCTGTAATGGACTTCAATGTGGATTGAAACAAATCGGCTGCCCCAAAGAAAAGCTCTCCTTCTACTTTGATGAAACGTATGTTTTTTTCTTTATGAGCACGAGATCTATCGAGGTTAATAAGCTCACCTGCCTGGTCAAAATCATATTCGATTAGTTGTGGAATAGCGGCTTTTTTTAGATATAATGTAATCGAAATGATGATACCAATGTAGAAGGCAACATCTAGACTAAAGAATAGGCATGACAAGATGGTAGCCCACAAAACTAAGGCATCCGAATTAGTCGCTTTCATGCATACAAGGAATTGTTTAGGATTTACAAGATTGGCAGCGGTGATTAATAAAATGGCAGCAAAAGTTGTTAAAGGAATCTTCGTGATGAAAAAGACAAAAGCTCCTAGCAATAAGGCAACAATTAATGAGTTCATAATACTAGCGAAGCGTGTTTTGGCTCCCAAGGTAGCATTAAGGTTACTGCGTGAAGCACTGCCTGAGATAGGCATGGCTCCAATAAAAGAGGCTAGTAGGTTACCCATCCCCATTCCAAAAATCTCTTGATTGATTGAGAAGGCGTGGCCTGTCTCTGCAGCGATTGATTTGGCAGCCGAAGTAGTTTCCATGATACTTAAGAGCGCAATAGCAAAAGAGACAGGAAGCAATTCATTCATAATCCCGGTATTAAAAAAGAATAGCTTAACATGAGGAATAGCGTTTTTTAATTCCCCCGTGTCTTCTACTAAAAGAATTTTATGCACAGATTGCTGGGCATCAAAGGCAAAGAAATGATCAATAAAATTGCCTATAGCAGGAATCTGTAGGAGATAAACGCTTACAGCAGCAAAGATCAAAGAGAGAAAAGCTGCAGGAATACGCTGATTGGTACGTCTTAAAAAAATAAGCAAGGTTAAGCTTGCCATTCCTATCAAAGTCGTAGGAATATGGATGCTACGCCATTGAGCTAAAAGATAGGCCCCTCGTTCATACAGTGAATGGACGCCGGGCATGAAGCTGAGGCCTAGCAGAACGTAGGATTGAGTAATTACCATTGCAAGGGCAGTGCCGACAATATATCCTATAATAACCGTATAGCTGACAAATTGGGTAAGCCTTCCTAATTTACATCCTGCTGCTACGATCTGTAGAAAACCGGTTAAAAAAGTTAACTGAGTTAAGATTTGCAGAGCAATAATGTCGCGGTCTACCCCCACCACTTCACGATAATGATGATAAAGAACTTCTGCTGTACCTGCTTGTACCAAAATAGCGATGGCGTTACTAGGGCCTACGACAAGTTGAGGTGAAGATCCTAATAGGCTCGCTAAGATAGAGGAATAGATGGCTGCAAAAAGGCCACTCGATAAAGGCAGGCCGGCAAGAAGAGCTGCTGCCATCGCTTGAGGCAAAGTAATCAAGGCCACGGTTAGAGCAGCGATTGCATCACTGCGGAAAGTGTTCCAAGAATAAGCCGAAATTTCCCTCTTTAAAAGAGAAAAGGAGATGTCATCTGAAAGGTAATTGGCGCCCATAAAAAGAAATTCGTTTTTACATAACCATACTAAATTAAATTTATAGAAAAGTCTATTTATTTTTAACGTTTAAAAATGTTATGATTTGCCAACTAAACATTAAAATCGATAAAGTTATGACCCATTTACCTAAACTAGCTATTGTAGGACGACCTAACGTAGGAAAATCCGCTCTTTTTAATCGTATCTGTAAAAAGAAGATCGCCATTGTTGATGAAGCTGAAGGAATTACACGCGATCGTTTGTATAGTAAAGCTGAATTTTTTGGTAGAGCTTTTGAAGTGATCGATACTGGCGGGATGGATTACCATTCGCAAGCAGATTTTAATGAGCATATTTTACGCCAAGCGGAAGTAGCAATTGAAGAAGCCGACACAATTGTAATGGTAGTAGACGCTCATTTGGGAATTACTAAGCTAGATAAAGAAATCTCGAAAATTTTACTAAAAACTAAAAAGCCTGTTTGCTTGGCTGTCAATAAGATTGATAATGGAGCCCAAGAATATCTGTTGCATGAATTTCACTCTCTAGGAATTAAGAAGATGATTTCAGTCTCTGCTGCGCAAGGCTGGCACATGGCTGAGCTTTTAGAGGAAGCTTTTGAAGACCTAGAGCAAAGCGACTTGCAAGCAGAAGAGGATTTGGCTACCAAAGTAGCCATTGTTGGGCGTCCCAATGTAGGGAAATCCTCACTTATTAATTTTTTATTAGATGAAGAGCGGTGCATTGTGAGTCCCATTCCAGGTACGACTAGGGATAGTGTAGATGTCTCTGTAACGCACCAAGAAGATCATTTTCGCCTAATTGATACAGCCGGTATACGACGCAAGCATGCTGAACATGAAGTGGTAGACAAATTTGCAGCTATTCGTACGGAAAGGGCGATTGAACGTGCAGATATTTGTGTGTTGATGTTAGATGCTCAACAGGGCATGACCGTTCAGGATAAGAAGATTGCTAATAAAATTGAAGAAAGTGGCAAAGGATGTATTCTGGTATTTAATAAATGGGATCTGGTCAAAGGTTTTCGTATGGAGCATTGTTTAAAAGATATTAATGAGGAGGTCTCTTTTCTACGCCATTGTCCTAAGATCTTTATGTCGGCTACCACCGGCAGGAATGTTGAAAAGCTCTTTGAAGAAATCAAAAGCGTGCAAGAGCATTCTTTAAAACGTATTCCCACGCATCAGCTTAATAAATTTATTGAAAGCGCGCTACAGAAGAATCATCCTCCCATGATCGGCGGTAAACGCTTAAGGATTTACTACATGGCGCAAGTTGATGTACAGCCCCCCAAGTTCATCCTCTTTGTTAATTATCCTGACCTGATGAGTGAAAGTTATAAGAAATATCTCTATAATCAGTTCCGTGAAACTTATGGATTTTTAGGAGTTCCTTTAGAACTCTATGTAAAAGGAAAGAAAAAAACTACTTTCTCTGAACGAAAGGCCAAAAGTCAGCTTCAGTCTCCTGCAAAGCTTCAAGAAGATGATGAAATCGTACAGGCTTATGAAGATTTTGAAGAAGAAGAAAACGCCTTATAAGTTCCCTGGTATCCAATAATTTTAAAATGGAAAGCTTCTTTTAGTCCTTTACCCTTTATTTATAGCTGATGGCTTCTATAATCATTTGTAATCAAGCTCGAAAATTTTATGAAGAGGCATATTTGCTTAACCACTCTTTGTTAGTTGTGATTACCTCTAGATTAAAAAGAGGAGAGGGGAGATAAATGCTTTCTGAAGAAAAACTAAGCAAACAGACTTTCCCGGTTAGCTGATGAATGAGATAAAGCCTTTTCCCTGTTTTGCTTTACATGTTAAAAATGAAACCCCTTTAGATGAAGCATGGGAATCGCTGCAAGAGGCAGGCTTAACCCCTCTTTATATAGAAGAAGATTTTAAAGCTTTTCCTCGCATTTATATTTTGGCAGAGAATGAGCTGACCGTTAAGTCTTTACTTAAGCTTTTCCCTTTCATTCAATTTGTTGAGCTTAGTGAGCTAGGAGAAATTGATTGGCAGTCACAATGGGAAGCTCATGGCCTTAATTTTTATGATGGCTGCGTGCATATTGATTTACCGCATGCCTGCTCTTCTTACGGAAAGCAGCTTAAACTTAGGCCAGGAGCTGGCTTTGGGGACCTTTCTCATCCTACTACCCGATTAATAGTGGATATGTTAAATGATAATGTATGGGGGAAAGAGGTCGTAGATATCGGCTGCGGCAGTGGAGTCTTAGCTTTATGTTCAGTCGCTTTAGGAGCAAAACATGTGTATGCTCTGGACATTGATCCTGAAGCTTTAAAACATTGCCAAGAGAATGCTCTGCTAAATAAGATGCAGGATAAGGTAACCATTAGCCTCCCTCAAGATTTTATACTCTCTTCTCTCTCTGCACCGCCTGTAATTTTAATGAACATGATTATGACTGAGCAGCAGAATGCTTGGGAAGCATTGAAATGTCTTCATGGTCGCCATGATATTTGCCTAGTATCAGGTATCTTATCTGAGCAAAAGCAGGATTACATCCATTTAGCCCAAGCTTGGGGATGGAAAGTGCTTAAAGAGCAAGAGGAACAAGGGTGGGTAAGTCTACAATTTGAACCCTCCAAGTACTAATGTTACCCACTAAGAAGCCATTCAGGCTAAGTAATAAACAGGAAAAGGTGCCCTTCAAATAAAGGTAAATATTTAAGATTTAAAAGATATAATGCGCTTAATAAACACTAAGTCTGTATACCCTATCCTCTAAAAGCTGTCTCTCTACTTAAGGAAATGGTTTTATAAAGTATGGAGTTACATAAGGAGTTGCTTAAAACTGTATAGAAGGGGGGGGGGGGGGGAGACTTCTTAATCGATCTTTCATCGATTAGCTGGCGCGTATTACGTAGCTCACCGTCTTAGCGTTTAATTAGAAAGTAGAACCTTGCCTTCTAGCGGACGAGTAACCCCATTACCCTAGCGTTTTACTTAACGTAATTTGAATGTGTTATTCAGAAGGTAGCAGTTTGTTAGCCGCGTTCCTTAATCCCCGTCTAGAAAAACTTGGAGATTCATCTAAGCCTTCTTTTGGTTGCCTAACACGAGTTGGTAGAAAATTATGTCTTGTTTGTAAGTCTTACATCGCTGTCGAGATAAGCTCAAACATCCTCCTCGGATTCTGGCTCATATTCTTGAATCCATGCGAGTGTTTCTGGATCATCGTACTCCTCGGCGTAATCCTTAAGGTTTTGATACTGTTCTTCATCTGCCTCTTCAAGCCAGTCCTTTACAAGGTCTTGTTTAAGATTAGCAACTGCCTCTGATTCCAATACTTTTGCAATGCGTTCAGGATCATCTAAAATATCAGATGTCAGTTCACCAATTTTTGAATTATATGTGTTAAGAGTGTAGTCTAGTTCTGTTTCCGAATCATAATAATCAAACTCTGGCACTTCTTCAGATAATTGAGCACGGTGTTCAATAAGTGTCATCAAATCTACAACGATTTCTCGCTTGTCCTCATCGATTTCATTCATTTCTTGATTCCAACCGAAATGGAGTGTTTCAATCAATTCTATCACAAACTCCTCCATCTTCTCTTGTGGATTGTTGTAATTGAGATGATCCAAAAGATCCGCGGCTGTTATTTCTTCTGAGTGGAAGGGTTTTATGGATAAATCACCTTCATACGTTAGAAATAATTTCACCATTTGTAGATCTAAGCGAACAACAGCGATTTGTAAAGGGGTTAATCCGGCTGTACTTAATGTATTAGGGTTTGCCCCTCTCTGTAGAAGTAACTCTGCCAGTTGAATATTTCCCGTATAGGCCACATTATGTAGGGGCGTTTCCCCCCAATAGTCCTCCATATTAACCAAAGCGCCTTTATCAAGCAAAAGCTCCACCACATCAGTTGCCTCTACCAATATACCTAAGTGCAGAAGTGTTTCTTCGCAGTCATTGCAAAAATTGATCATCTGCGGTTCTTCATATTGATCCAATAGTATGTATAAGCAGTCTCTTCGATTTAACAAAACGGCTTGATGTAGGTATGATGTATCATTACGGGGGAGGGGTTGAAAGGATGGATTTTTAATCCACTCTCCTTCATCATCTAAATAATCGGGTTCTTCGTAAAAGCCCGCGGACCAATATTTAGCTACATGTCCGCAGAACCTTTCCATAGGTGATTCTTCTTCAACTTCTTCTGACTCGCTGTAGCTAAAGTCTTCTGAAGAATCATCTTCGCTATTTACACCCCAATCGATAGACGATTCATCGGAAGAACTTTCTTCGGAAGAGAGATCGGCATTCTGCCGATGCTGACTATAGCAGGCCGATTCAGAAAGAAGGAGTAAAGTCCCTGCCTCTGGATGATGAGCAGGCTCGCCTAGCTTGAAGAGTGCCTTGAGCGCTTCTGGACTATTATGAAAAATTGCCAGCATCACATTTGAGTCAACCGCACGCTTTTGCATGGGTCCTTCATTTCTATGTTCTAGAAGGGCTTCTAACAATTTTTTGTCTTCCGTCACAATAGCCATCGCTACGATAGACTCAAAAACAGGAGCTGTGGAAAGCTCTTTTGCATGCTCTAAAAGATCTGGTTCTAGTTTTTCTTTATGAAGGGAGAACCATTTCGCTAGAACAGCGATTGGACTATTAAATTCAAGATACTTAGGAAGTTTTTTCCAGAAATTGAGTGTCTTTTGTTTAATGCAAGATAAGCGCCAATCGTCAAGCCAAAAAGCCATCAGACCATGCTCAAAGAAGAGATCATGGCTAAAAACGTATCTACCATCTTTGAGCACTACAATAGATGTTTGCTTCAAGGCAACAACATTTCTAGTCCTCTCCAGAGATTGAGCTAGCGTGCTTGCCAACTGCTTCCAGACCATTTGCCTTTCCTTACCCAAGTTTTTGTCTCGTCCCTTTACTACCTGCTTTATTAATTGAGCATCTAATGCCGTATTTTTAGCTTTTACAATGCGATTCAATTCCTCTTGGTTTTGAGAAATTAACTCAAGGATAATTTTTAAATAAAAAGGGATTCTAGCAAGCTCGATGAGGGGACCGATCTCTTGATACGGTTTCAATTGAGGAAACACTTTAAGCAGAGCCTCTATTGGCAAAGGCTGCACATCCAATCGATGGCTTACCTGTTGAATAGCAAGCTCATCGTATGCGATAGGGGTTAAGGTCAAAATAACTGTGCGCTGTGACTGTAAAAGAGAGCGAAGGAGATGTTGTACGTCATCTTTTGGGAAAGGAGGCAGCAGCGCTTCTGCACTATCAAGTACAATCAGGCGCACCATTTCTACCTGTTCTAATACTTTCAGAATCTTTTTCTTAAGCTTGATATCTTTAATCAGTGCTTCGGTGGAAATGAAAAGATATTCGAGAGGAAGGCGTTTTGCTAGAGCTTGTTTGACCAATCCCGACTTTCCTATGCCTTTATCTCCGACAACCGTCACCAATCCTGGCTTGCTCATCGCGTGCTCTAACTCGTCTAGCTCTTTCCTTCTAATGATTTGATTTTCACACGTATAAGAAATATTCGATAACGTTGCTTCAGTCACTCCCTGTAATTTCACCGCATCATGAAAGCGGATTTGATAGCTATCCATTAACTCTATCAGTATGTCATTTGTCAGCTCTGATGTATTCCTTGACCCTTTGTGATTGTGTACAAACCATTCCCCTATCGCATAGTATAAATGAGGGAATAATTGACCTGGGTGGACTTCCCCAAAGCGCTTATCACAGATTATTGATAGATTTGCGATAATGGATTTGATTAAAGGATCGTAATCTTTTTCACCTACTTTAAAACGGAAGGAACGCAAAAATTGTTGGAATAATGCCTTTTTACGTTTTTCTACAATTTCTGGATACAACTTCTTATCTTTTAGATAGTCCCATGCTTGATCCTCTATAATAGTATAAAAATTTTTTCCTTTGATTCTTCTAGTCTGTAAATTAACGGATTCTTTTCCTTCAATAAATTTTTCGGAAAAAACATCGTTTTTAACACATTTATTAAGAGTAGAATCCAAGGTTGTGTTAGTATAGATGATACTTTCTCGGTCCTCATCCTTTAGTGTTGGATATTTCTCCTTTAGACTCAACCAGCCATGAAAGAATTTTCCTATATGCATTTTTGCATTTTTACTATTCTTTTTTTTTGTTTTCTCATTCTTTTTATTGATAAAAAGTTCAGCTGAAATTTTGGCCTCGTAATGCTTTACCTGAAATGCTTGCAATTTACAATCAATGTTTTTTTCGTTTTTGTGAACAATGATAATATCGTCTAAATTGCCATTGCCTTTTGCCTCAAACATAGCTTCAAATGAAGTGCGTTGTACTAACAGTTCCGTTATTTTAGCTATAAGCACTAATAGCTGATAAATTGTTCCACGATAGCCTGCTTGCAACAAAGGGTCCATTTCAAATTCTTTAGGTTTAGCTGAGGGAGGCTTTTTATCAATAATTTCACCGATTCGTGGATTCATGACTACATGAGGGTCTTGTTCCTCAAGCCTCAAAAAGTGATTGGTACCATTATGAAGAATCGGGATAGGATGACCTGGCTGCTTCTTTGTAACGCGCGATCTATCCTCCAAAAACACCTGAATATTCATCTGAAATAGTTCATTAATGATATCTATCGGTGTCTTAAAATCCTCACCTTCCAACCTACGTGCAAAAGGGATATATCCACGTCCTATTTGAAGATAATATTTAACGTATGCTTTGTAAATGGATTCATCTGAACAGTAACTAATAATTTCCTTATCTATCTTCATTCTAGTTTGATAGGCGTTGGAAAATTCTTGCGCGAGTGTTGATTCATTACCTTGTAATAGCTCTAACAACTCATCGGGCCTTCGACCTTTAGTATCCTCTTTCCCCAATTCTTCGCGGGCCTTATTGATAAGTTCTCTCAATATATTTTCACTTTGAGCAAGTTTTTTGATCAAGGCCCGAAACTCTTCCTCAACAATATTCTTAAAGGCTTCCTGTTCAGCGGAATCTTCATGTCCTCCTGTGCATCCTAGATAAAGAAATTGTCGGATTTCAGATGCAAATGCCTTCCTTACATCCTTGTCTTGTGCTTTTGCTTCTAACTTTTTTATCAGGCTATCGCGGCTTAAATTTCTTTTATTCACGGCATGAAAGAAACAATCCCGGTCTCCTGGTACATTACGGACCTTGTAATTCAAAGTTTTTCCTTGTGATAGACGCCAAAAGGTCCGACCCTGCAAAGAGCCTTCGACGTTTCCACTAGAATTTGGAGAATTTGCCTGTAAACACTTCTTGTACTCATGTACTTGCAGCTGCCAGGCTAATAAATGATCGCAGGATGACATATCCATACCTGTTTTTAATAAAAATTATTTATCAGGATGGCTACAGATTTTTCTTACATGCCATCATATACATTAAGTGGGCATGGTTTCATAAGTAGATTTTTATTTCAAGCGTTCATTAAACAAATTTATTGCCCTACATTCTACAAGCCAAAATAGTAGGGTGATATTATTTTAACATGCAAAAGGCGGATTTTAGAGAGGTCAGTTGATCGTCCAAGGCGTCTTCAGAAATGGTTATCGTGTCTGAATTTTTTTATTAAATTTTTGAATATTAAAAACTAAGAAAAAACTTTCAAATTCGGGATTATTTGCATAAATATTTTTGGTCTAATCACACCTATTGGGGGGTTACAAAGACCTAGAAGGGGTAACGAATATTCCTTGGATAAAAAGGATTTAGGAGATAAAAAGAATGAGAGCCTAAGTACTGCATTGTATTCTTGATTGCATAAAGCATTAGCTAAAGGCATATTGAAGCAGCCTTTTAAGCAATCCCTAAAAATGTGATATCGAGAAAAAATTAGGAGGCTTTACAAAAAAGCTGATGGTCATCTCAAAAAATACGAGAGGCTCTCAGTAGAGTCCTTAGGAGGCTTTTAAGAGAATAAGCTCTTTTTTATTCGCATTTATTCTTGCCGCAGGCACAGCTATCAGGGCTAGAAGCTTTTTCTTCGCCAGAAGAGGCGCCTTTTCCGTAATCGTTAATGTAAAATCCCTTTCCTTTGAATGCTAATCCAATCCCTCCTCCTGGGCCTCTTTGCAAGGTAGGCTTTCCACAAGATAGGCATATTTTCAAAGGTTCTTCGCTAATCTTTTGAAAGGCTTCATGATTAGCATTACAACTTGTACAATGATAGGCATATGTAGGCATAACTGCTCCAAAAAATAATCCGGAAGCCATCATTGCTGGCTTCCGGTTAGGTTAAGACTTTCTAGCTGGTATTTTTACATCATGTCCATGCCGCCCATACCACCCATACCGCCCATGCCACCCATACCCATACCACCCATGCCACCCATATCGCCCATACCGGGGGCGCCGGCCATAGCAGATTTAGGTTTTGGTTTATCGGTAATCATTGCAGCGGTAGTTAAAAGAAGAGAGGCTATCGAAGAGGCGTTAATTAAAGCTGTTTTAGTTACACGTACAGGATCGATTACGCCTGCTTTAATCAAATCTGTAAACTCATCGGTTAAGCCGTTATATCCTAAGGCTCCCTTAAATTCATAGACTTTTTCGGCAATTAAATTCCCTTGCTTGCCGCAATTATTGGCAATAGCCGTAGCTGGTGCATAAGCAGCTTGAAGGACTAGATTTACTCCGATTGCTTCATCGCTAGATAATTTGAGTGATTCTAAGCTCTTGATAGCACGTAAAAGAGCTACTCCTCCCCCTGGAACAATTCCTTCTGCTACTGCTGCGCGCGTTGCATGAAGGGCATCTTCCACTCGAGCTTTTTTCTCTTTAAGTTCTGTTTCGGTAGCTGCTCCTACATTGATGACAGCCACTCCGCCTACTAATTTTGCTAAGCGCTCTTCAAGTTTTTCTTTATCGTAAGTTGAGACAGCTGGATGATTGATCTGAGCTTTAATCTGATTTTCTCTTTCTTTAATCTTTTTCAGCTCACCGGCTCCATCAATAATTACTGTTTCTTCTTTAGAAACTTTGATTGTCTTAGCGTGTCCTAAAACTTCGCTATCTACTTGATCAATGCGGAGGCCTGTTTCTTCGGAAACTAACGTTGCACCAGTAAGAATAGCCATATCTTCAAGCATAGCCTTACGACGATCTCCAAATCCTGGGGCTTTAACGGCGCAAATGGGAAGACCGGCTTTAAGTTTATTGACAACTAAAGTGGCTAAAGCTTCTCCATCTACATCATCAGCGATAATAAGAAGAGGCCTTGTTCCTTGTTCCATCACTTTTTCTAGAAAAGGCACCACATCTTTAACTGTAGATAATTTTTTATCGGTGATTAAGATAGCGGCGTTGGATAATTCTACCGTCATGTTTTCTGGGTTAGAAACAAAATAAGGAGACAAATAGCCCTTATCAAATTGCATGCCTTCGACCACATCCAATGTAGTTTCAATACCTTTGGCTTCGGCTACTGAAATAATGCCATCTTTGCCAACTTTTTCCATTGCTTCGGCAATAATGGCACCTATACTACTATCATTATTAGCAGAAATAGTAGCAATTTGCTTGACTTCTTCGGGAGTATTAATAGGGCAAGCTAACTGATCTAAAGCTTGGCAAGTTACATTCACTGCTTGATCCATGCCACGCTTGATCATCATGGGGTTGGCACCAGCAGTCACATTTTTAACACCCGCACTAAAAAGAGCTTCAGCAAGCACAATGGCTGTAGTCGTTCCATCGCCAGCTATATCGGAAGTTTTAGAGGCCACCTCTTTAACAAGTTGTGCGCCCATATTCTCAAATTTGTCTTTCAAAGTAATTTCTTTAGCAACGGTTACTCCGTCTTTGGTAGATAGTGGAGAACCAAAGCCTTTGTTGATCACCACATTGCGTCCTTTGGGACCCAGGGTTACTTTGACTGCTTTAGCTAAAGTCCGCACACCTTTAAGGATGGACTTTAGAGCTTCTTCGTTAAATTGCAATAGTTTTGGCATAAGTAGAGCTCCTTAAAGTTTGAATGGGAATCACAGTTAAGCAAGAATACCAAGTATATCATCTTCAGACATGATTAGAAGCTCATCTTCTTCATCACTACTTTTGATTTCAGTCCCCGCATATGAACTGAATAAAATGCGATCACCCACTTGTACATTAAGGGGCTCTCTTTGTCCTTCATCGTTTAATTTACCAGGACCGGCAGCTACAATCACTCCTTCTTTTGGTTTTTCTTGTGCTGAGTCTGGCAGTAGGATACCACCTTTGGTAGGCTGAGGTTTAGAACGTTTAATTAAAACGCGATTACCAAGAGGTTTTATTTTTGTCATAGCACAATGCTCCTATTTAGAAAAATTGTTTAGGGAGATACGGATTCTAGGTTTTAGTGTAATTTTTGTCAATAGAAGGATAATCGTTTTTAGCAGTTTGTCTATGAGAGTGCTAATCTTCTGCGTAGGAAGAAATTAAATATTTTTTTCTTTGATGAGCAAATTTTTCTCTTTCTTTTTCGTGAAGGCTACGCAGCTTCCAGACAATATTTTTTTCTTCTTTTATAATCTGATAGACTTTGTCTGTCCCATTAACTTTACAAAACATTGCCTTGCGATCTTGTGAATTAGCTAAAGCTTCTTTAAATTCTTTGGGATAAAGGCTTTTTAAGATTCCAATGAGCAAATATTGAGTACTGACGGGCTTATATGTTAAATGATTAGTAATAATGATGATGACACCTTTGCAATCTTTGTTGGCAAACCTTCCATAGAAAGGGCGATAGTAAAAAGGCTCAAAGTAAACACCTGGAAATTTTTGGCTATTGAGGTGATGGGCAAAGATCTTAGCATCAATCCAGGGAGCCCCCAGGACTTTAAAAGGAAGGGTATAACCTATGCCCGTATTTACCATTTGCAATTCTCCTAAGATGCCAGTCACAGGATAGTAATAAGCTGTAGTGGCCTCAGGGATATAAGGACTAGTAGGAATCCACGGAAGGCCTGTGTCTTGAAAAGTCATATTCCTGTGCCATCCTCGCATGGGAATAACTTCAAGCTGGCAACCTACCTTGCCTTGATCATTAAAATAGCGCGCCAGTTCACCGACTGTCATTCCATGGCAATAAGGAACATTAATGTATCCTACTATCGAGCGCCACTTCTCTTCTAGCAAAGGGCCATCAATCACCTTACCATTAATAGGATTAGGACGATCAAGAACAATGACAGGAATCTGACGTTTTGCTGCCTCCTCCATTACGTAAAATAGGGTGGTGATATAAGTATAAGAGCGTGACCCGATATCCTGAATATCGTAAAGAAGCAGATCTAGCTGGGCGAGCATTTTATCTGTCGGGCGACGCGTGGCGCCGTGCAGGCTAAAAATAGGAATACCAGCAGAGTCTTTTTCATCTTTTATAAATTCGGAGGCATGCGCAGAACCTGTGATCCCATGTTCGGGAGCAAAAAGAGCTGCAAGAGTAAAATCGTATTGCTTAGCATGAGATTGGAGTAAAGAAGCAGTGGATTTCATTTGGCTGTTGACAGCAGTATGATTAGTAATTAACCCAATTCTCTTGTTTTTAAGTAGGTGAACGTAATCTTTTGTAAATAAAAGATCTGCGCCAACCTGAACTTGCGGAGCTGCTTGTAAGTAATTAGCTAAAAAATTAACGAGGATAATCAAGGAAAGAAAATAGCGCATATTTAAGCAAGGATATCTAAGGGTTTAAAAAAAGCAAGTGAAATAGAATATACAAAGTAAGCAATAAAAATCCTAAAAGTTTCTTTTTTACCTTTTCCAATGAAGGATACATGAATGAAGGATGCATGCAGGAGTATTAGCTAAAATTCAGGGGCTCAAAAGCAGAACTTAATCGGGAGCGATAGATAAGGGAATAAGAAAATCATCTTCATCTCGCTGTTGCTTTTTTTAAGGTCATCTTTAAACTTATTCTTTTTTCAAATACCCGGATGCTTAATCGTCTATTCGTGCTTAAGAATCAGCTTATTCTGCTGCTAATAAGCCTAAAGATTCCTTCACAATTAGTTAAATAATCTGAAATTTATCCCTATCATCTTTTTTTAGTACCGCCATGTTGGCCGGGCACGCAAAATTTTCTTAGCCAATTAAAGATCCTAATAACTTTATGCTTTTAACGTAACAAGGCAATAAGATTGATGGCTTTTTAATGATTATGTATATAAATCATTATTGTTTGATGCAAATATCTCTTCCATAGTATGCTTGTTATTAAATAATCATTTAATAATCTCTCTGTTTGATTTTTTAAACTTAATTTCAATGAAAAAGGAAAAAGCGATGGGAGTAAATTTCAATCCTAGCTTTAGTCACCTACCTAATGAGCTACAAGCAGCTATCTTTAGTTGGTTGCCAGAAAAAGATTTAGGCATGGCCGCATTAGTCAGTAAGCCCTGGAAACAGTTAGCAGAAGACTCTTTTTTATGGAAAAAGCTATTTTGCCGCCGCTGGAGTAACCTTACCCAAATTAAAACTTCACGCTTCGGCTGGAAAAAGATTTATAAGAAAAAGTATGTTCCTGGAAAGCTGCGCTCCTCTTTTTCTCCTGAACATTTTCATCATCAGATGCATAAGCTTCCTTTGACTGGCTCCCCAGAGATTTTAGAATTAAAGGTCAAGAAAGACCTAGCCTTTTTGAAAATGACAGCGGGGACAGCCCAGCTCTATAAACTGAACAGAAAGACAGGTAGGCTGATTTTTGATAATTTAAAGGATAAGCATGCCCATTTAATCCATTGGAAAGGCAACCATCTTCACTTGCTTACTACCGATGGCTATCTTTACCGTTGGAAAGACAATGAACCTAGAGCTAAGCAAGCCCTATGTTTTCTAGGAGCATTTGAACAAGCCTATTTTGAGCAAAACTTTCTTCTCCTTATTCTGCCTGAACGCAAAAAGATTAAGGTAATTAATATAGCCACTGCAGAGGGGCATGAGATAAAAACATCTTTTGCCTATCCTATTCTTTGCATGGACTGCCGTGATAATCAAGCCTTGATTCATTGTATAGATGGTTCACTTTACCTTCTTAAAGATTTAGGAGGATACTTTAACTCCTTACCTGCTGATCAGCTTATTCGTTTAGAGGGTAAGATCATCGAATTACCCCTTAAAGAGCTATGCCAGTTTGATGATTCTCAAGTGATGATGTTATGGAATAATGGCTCTAAAAAAGAATATCGCGTGTGGAATGCAGAAAATGGAACCAAAATATATGAAGGAGAGCTTGAGCCCTTACCTTCAGATAAGTATTTCAAGAAAAAGCAAGTTAAGCTTACGGTTTGCGACTATAATCAAAGCCAATTAGTGGTCGGGTTTAGCGATGGAACAATTGCCTGTTATGAGTCTGCTAATGGAAAATTTATAAGAGAGAAATTGATGACTTTTCGCGCTATTAGATTTCTTCAGGTAGGCAAAGAGTACTGTATTACTGCGGCTAATCTAGACTTCTTTTTTGAAATGCACCCACTTTCTTTTACTGATCTAGATAGGAAACGCCTCTATGCTAAGCGGCCAGGAAAAGCTGAAGAAGTAATTGCCAAATTGAGAAGCTTTTATTCTAACAAACGAAGCGTAGCCAGTTGTGATACCGATGGCTGGCTAGAGCAATGGAATTATGATGGAATCATCAGTCGGAAAAAAGGAAGTATTTCCCCAAGTAATGACAAGCATAAAGATACGCTTTTACACCTCACACCTTTCCTCTTCAGTTAGGTGTTAGAGGCCTAAGGCGTTTAATTAAAAATATTTGTAAGTTCTGAAGATTTGTCTCTTCTTCAGAAGTGTTTTCTATCTGCTTCGTTAGCTGTTGGGTGGCTTTAAATTGTAATTCAACATATGTTTGGTATCTTGATAATGCTTGTTTAAGTTCATTTGTCATTACCGGGATATCTGGCTGATTACTTTTTAGAAAATTATTTAAATCCTCAAATACTATAGATATATAGGTGTTTATTTCTTTACTACGATATATATTCTTGAATAGCTGTGTGTTGTTCGTCTTTTAAATTTTTAAGCTTTTCTTTATAGCCTCGAATGGCCTCTGGTATTTCTTTTTTTGCTATCTTATATGAAATGTTAGCTTTTTCAGCACGAAAAGGACAAAGAGCAAGAAATTAATAATAAATAGAAAGAGAAGGACAATTATCTATTAATAAAAGCAAAAAATCTTACTTTTAATTTTTAAAGCGCCTAGTTGCCAGAAAAAACAAGCTTCGAGCAGCCCAACCGTAAAGGAGCGAAGTTCTCTATGTGCCATTAAATTTCATTGGGAGCAGAGAATAATAAACGCTAAAAAATTAGGGGCAAACTGTGACTTTAACTATTTGCAATAAGCAAGGGCAGCTTCAATGTCTTTAAACATAAGATCTTTTCCTATGGCTTCTGCTATTCCTGAGTTAATAAATAAATCATAGTTTTTATCATCAACATCAGCGAGCATAAATATTATGCCTTTCTTTTTGCACTTCAACCCAAATTGTTTAATAGCTCGTAATCCAGTCGCGTCAATTAAGGGAGTTTTATGAAGACGTAGAATAAAAACTCGGGGGTGATAGTTTAATTGAAAAAGAACCTCATCGAGTAGATCAGCCACGCTATAGAAAAATGGCCCTCTAATCTCAAAAACTGTCACATCAGAGGGGATATCTTTTCGAAAAAGAAGTTCAGCATCAGAAGGTTCTGCTATTTCATTTTTATTCTCATTCACCAAATTTTGGCAAATTTCTACGGTAGTTTTATCAGTCATGCGTTTTAGAAATAGAAGAGCTGCCAAGATAATACCGACTTGTACAGCAACCGTAAGATCTATCAAAACGGTTAGCAAAAATGTGATAAGTAAAATAATTGCGTCACTCTGATGTCCTTTCAGAATTTCTATAACATGCGGCAGCTCGCTCATATTCCAAGCAACAAATGTTAGGACACCCGCAAGAGCAGCTAAGGGAATTTTCCCCGCTAGAGGAGCCAAAAAAAGCATAAGCAGAAGAAGGGTAAGGGCGTGAATCATCCCTGCTACAGGCGTTTTGGCCCCCATTTTTATGTTAGCGGAGGTACGGGCAAGGGCTCCCGTTGCTGGAATGCCTCCAAAGATTACTGATCCTATATTAGCTAATCCTTGAGCCACTAGCTCCCCATTTGATTTATGTTTGGTTCCTATCATTCCGTCAGCCACAACAGCGGATAATAAAGACTCTATAGCCCCTAATAAAGCTATTGTAATGGCGTCAGGGAGCACCGCTTTAAAAAGATCATAGGAAAAGTGGGGAAGAGAGGGGCTGGGAAGCGTTCTAGGGATTCCTCCAAATTTGGATTCAATAGTTTCAATAGGAAGATCAAAAAAATAGGCAGCAGCCGTAGCTAGAGTGATTGCAATGATTGCACCTGGCCATCTAGGATGATAATGCCTTAATACAAATATTAAGGTGAGCGTCGAAAAGGCAATTAAAAAGGCCCATAGGTTCCAGGTAGGTGCGATTTCATAATAGAATTTATACTTCTCAAGGAACTCAGAAGGAACTTTATCTGCCTCTAGTCCAAAAAAATCTTTAATTTGCGAAGAAAAAATAATCAGTGCAATGCCTGTGGTAAACCCTGTGATTACAGGGTAGGGAATAAATTTAAGAAGCACACCCAAGCGTGCCAACCCCATCAATACGATCAGGATACCAGCCATGAGGGTGGCCAAAGCTAACCCTTCATATCCGTGCTTTTGTATGACTGCATCTACGATGATAACAAAAGCTCCCGTTGGACCCCCAATTTGCACACGGCTACCACCAAGCAAAGAAATGAGAAAACCGGCGATAATTGCTGTAAATAATCCTCTCTCTGGTGACACCCCTGAAGCAATGGCGAAAGCCAGAGCTAATGGAAGGGCAATGACACCTACGCTGATTCCTGCAAAAAGATCATTTAAAAAGTATGGCCTTGAGTAACCTTCACGAAAACATACAATGCTTTTGGGAATAAAATCCGTATATTTAGATTGCATAACTTGTCCTACATAATTAAATAATTCAATATACCAGCATAATAGCTTGCAAGGATGAGGAGATAAATTTTTTTGGCTAAGAGTAAAAGGTCTCTTTTTCCAGCTCCCTCTATATTCGCACCTGCTGCTAAATCAATCGTCTAAGTTTACTAATTTGAGTCCTTCATAATAGCTTATTAGCTGCTAGCAGCTTACACCGATAGGAAACGGTGAAAGGAGATGTTTTCAAAGCAAAATTATAAGCAGCGATTTCATCCTTTTTTATCTAGTGCAGCTTAAAGTGTAAGCTCATTCATGCTAAAAATAAAGCTTAGCTCTTAAGTTTATAAAGTAACCCAATATTAGGTTTAATTTGCCTTTTCTGCTAGACGGCGTAAATTTTTTAGCTAAACCATTTTTTCTCTATTTTTTAAGCAGTTTTTCTTAGTCGTCAGGATCTCTTTCTCCCAAGTTTATCGATTGCATCAGATCTCTATTAAACTCACTTCAAGGATTGAAAAATTGAGTAGAGATAAAAAGTAAGTCGTTACCTTTTACATATTTTTCGAAAAAAAACTTTAATATTGGCGCCTTTGCTGAGCATTGCCTAGCTTGAGTTCTGCTCGATATTTGGCTATTGTACGTCTAGCGCAGTCCATTCCTTTTTCCGTTAATAGCTTAGATAAATTGGCATCGGACAAAGGATGTTTTTTATCTTCTTGGCTAATTACTTCCTTTAGTAAGTTTTTTATAGTATTAGAAGAAATGTCTTCTCCTTTTTCTGATTGTAAAGCATTTGTAAAAAAAGAGCGCAAAGGCAGAATCCCGCGGGGAGTATCAATATATTTATTAGCAACTGCGCGGGCAATAGTAGATTCATGCAAGTTTAATTGTTCGGCTATTGATTTCATGGTTAAAGGCATAAGCTTGCCGCAATCATCCAAAAAAAATTCCTTTTGCTGATTGGTAAGTAGTTCTAAGATTTTTAAAAGAGTGTCATTGCGCTGATGGACATTTTTAAAGAGCCATTTAGCCGAGGATAACTTAGTACGAATAAACTCTTTGGTATCTGCAGAAAGGGATTCGTCCTCTAGCATCTGTAAATAACGTCTGTTAATCCGCATGGAGGGTAGGAAATCATTGTTTATGCGTACAGCTAAGTTATCATTATTTATTTCAATAGTAGCATCTGGAGTAATATATTGGACAAAATGTTTGAAATGTCCTGTTCCAGGATGCAGATCCAAGCGAGAAATATCTTTTTGCAAAGCCTTTGAGATTTCTTCCGAAGAGCAAGCAAGCTTTTTGTTAATAGAAGGAATGCGATTATGAATAAGGTCCTCATAATGTTCTTCAAGAATTTTGTAGGCGAGAGTATGATGCTTTTGGCGACAACGTAATTGAATCAGCAAAGATTCTTGCATATTAGCTGCTCCAACCCCATAGGGCTCGAAAGCTTGTATTGTTTTCAAAAGGTTTTTAATTTTTTCTATAGGAAAATTATAAAGCAAAGCGATTTCTTGGACAGGGGTTTGCAAAAATCCATTCTCATCGAAGTTACCAATGATTGCTTCAGCTATTGCTCTATCTTCTTCGCAATCAAAGGATTCTTTTGCCTGTTGCATTAAATGTTCAAAAAGAGAACTTTCCGCATAAATGGAGCTTTCCTGAAATGTTTTAAGCTTCTCTTCTTCTCGTGTGCGATGGTTAGAGGGAGGAAGATCATATAGATAGTCCCGAAACTCTTCATCGAGTTTTTTCATAATCTCAAAATCATTCTCATTAAAAGTTAATTCTTTTTCAGGTTGTTGCTCGCCCTCTTCAGGAATTTCCGCATTTTCTTCTTCTAACTTTTTTAAACTAGAATGCTCTTCTTCATCCTCGATAAAGTCGAGCAAAGGGTTTTGTTGAAGTTCTTGCTCCACTGTGGCTGAAAGCTCTAGCACAGGCATTTGCAGTAAATGAATAGCCTGTTGCATTTGCGGCGACATCATCAGGCGCTGCGTTTGCTTAAGGCTTGTGGCTTGGCGAGCTAATAGGTTTAAAGAAATTGGATCACTCATACCCCCTTTATTTAAAAGATTTTTATAGAATTGACAAGAATTTTTTTAACATAGCGTCAGCTGTTGAATGAATGTCATTTTGATTTTTAATAGGTTACAAGACAGCTTAAAAAATTAAGGCAAAGCCTGCCATTAATTCAGTACTTAAGCTACTTTCATTCCTCTTGTTTTTGCTAATAGCCGATAAATCTTAACTTATAGCATTTCTTTAATGGTGGGCTTTGATCTATGTAAATAAATATTTACTAAACTATAAATTAAATAATTTTAAGCCTTTCATATTAAGAAACTTAAGTTAAGAAAATTAAGGAGGATTAAGAGCTAAAGCTAACGAAATGAACGGCAATTTCTTGGGATAAACTAGAGGTTTATAGTATAGTTTTATCCAAATTTAATGAGATGTGGGTATGTCAGATAATCCTTCTAAAGTTCGTGTTGCTCCTAACTCTAAAGAATCAGAAATGATGGTTCTAGGGTGCATGCTTACCAGTGTCAACGGCCTTAACATTGCGGCGGATGGCCTAGATGAAGCCGATTTTTATTACACCGAGCATAAAATAATCTTCGAGGTTCTTAAGACTTCCTATAAAAATGATAAGCCTGCTGATGTGCATCTTGTTTGTGAAGAGTTAAAGCGCTTAGGTAAGCTAAAAGCTGCAGGGGGAGCTGCTTATATAACAACTTTAGCTCAATATGCTGGTACTTCCGCCTATATTGAAGAATACACCGACATTGTTCGCAACAAAGCTATTTTAAGACGCATGATTAATACGTCTCAAGTGGTTGAAAAAAAAGCCCTGGAAGAGCCACAAGATGTGCTAGGTGCTTTAGATGAAGCCCAACAACTTTTTTATCAAATAAGCCAAACTGCCAATCAGACGACAGGTAAGCTGATTAGCCAAATTTTATCGGGCGTTAAGGCTGAAACTGCTACTCCTTTTTTGAAAGCTTTAGAAGAGCGGCAGGTTCGTTATCAAGAACGTGGGCCGGAAGAAAGCGGCATTACGGGCCTTCCTACTTACTATACCGACCTGGATAAGTTAATTAATGGACTTAACAATTCTAATTTGATGATCCTTGCTGCTCGTCCCGCTATGGGTAAAACGGCCTTGGCCATCAACATTGCCGAAAATGTCTGCTTTAAGAGCAATATGCCCGTAGGGGTTTTTTCCTTAGAGATGAGTGCAGAGCAGCTCGTGCATCGAATTATTTGTTCCCAATCGGAGGTTGAGTCAGATAAAATTAAAACAGGTTCTTTAAATGGCATTGAATACCAAAGGATTGTCTCAGCTGTCAATATGATGCAAAATCATGTCATGGTCATTGATGATCAGCCAGGACTTAAAATTACAGATTTAAGAGCACGTGCCCGACGTATGAAAGAAACTTACGGCATAGGGTTTTTAGTGATAGACTATTTGCAGTTGATTACAGGCTCTGGCTCTTTTCGAGGACAGGAAAATCGTCAAAATGAAATCTCAGAGATCTCACGCTTGCTAAAGAATTTGGCAAGGGAGCTTAATATTCCTGTCCTATGCCTCTCACAGCTGTCGCGAAAAGTAGAAGAGCGTCAAGGACACCGCCCGATGATGAGTGATTTGCGTGAAAGTGGAAGCATTGAGCAAGACTCGGACATTATTTTATTCTTATTGAGGCGAGAATATTATGATCCGATGGATAAACCTGGCATGGCTGAATTGATCGTAGCTAAAAACCGCCATGGTGGAGTAGGAAGTATTAACTTCACCTATCGGAAAGAAATCGTGCAGTTTGCTAATTATATTCCTGTTAAATACGATCCCAATGCCTCTGCAGAAAAAGAGATGGCCTCCGAATTTGGCAATTTTAATTAAAGCATTCTTTTGTTTTTCTAGCTCTTTTCCTATCCCTAGCAAAGGAAATAACTAGTTAAGTTTAAGCCTATCAAGGCCTATCGGTACTCTATATATTTTATAAATTTTTTGGATTTCTATAGCAAGAATCAAAGGAGGCTGAAGAGTTGCTAAATAAGAGTAAAAGAAGCTTAATGAGCGCTTTAGTGGAAGTAAAGAGATTTGCTATGAAAGGCAAAAAGCTTTACCCCTTTTCTCTTCAAGATATGACTTTACTTTTTAATGCCAAATAGAGTATCATTCCCCAAATTAGCCTTTTAAGCATTTAAATTTAAAATATATAACTGTTGTTCGGGAGAAACTATGTCATCTGTAAAAAAGAAGCGCAGATACAAAATTGCAAAGCATAAGCGCAAAAAGCGTAGTAGACGTGATCGTCACAAAACCTAACCGGCTAAAAAAGCTGGCAGAGTTTTAAAGAGAACCCCTGCGTTCTCTTTTGCTTCTCAAATCATTCTTTCAATCTTTAATTTTTATGTGGAAATATCCAACCAAGTATGATGTTATTATCATGGGAGCTGGCCATGCAGGTTGTGAAGCTGCTTTAGCTTCTGCTCGCCTAGGTGCAAGGACACTTCTATTAACAATGAATTTGGATACGATTGGAAAAATGAGCTGCAATCCTGCTGTAGGGGGTGTGGCTAAAGGCCATATTGTCCGGGAAATCGATGCCCTAGGTGGAGAAATGGGCAAAGCTATCGATTGTACAGGAATTCAATTTCGGATGTTGAATGCGACTAAAGGTCCTGCGGTATGGGCTCCTAGAGCGCAAGCCGATAAAGCCGCTTATCAGTTGGAGATGAAGCATCGCTTGGAGAAAACGCCTGGCTTAGAAATTAAACAAGGGACCATTGAAGAATTAATTGTTGAACAAGATCGTATCCAAGGGGTCATTACTAAGGAAGGCATTCTTTATTATTGCTCAGCTTTAGTGATTTCTTCCGGAACTTTTATGCGAGGCTTGCTGCATATTGGGGAGACTAACTATGCCGGCGGCCGTGCTGGTGACCAGCCTGCTGTGGGCTTATCAGCTAGCTTGATCAAGCTAGGTTTAAAGTTAGGGCGTCTAAAAACAGGTACTCCACCACGAGTGAACCAGCGATCGATCGATTATAGTCACACTGAAGAGCAGCCCGGCGATCCGAATGTGAAGTTCTCTTTCGATGATGAGCCCATCAATCGCTTACCTCAAATATCTTGCTATATCACTTATACTACCGAAGAAACTAAAAAGATCATTTTAGAAAATATTCATCGCTCTCCTATGTATTCAGGTAAAATCACAGGCGTGGGCCCCCGCTATTGTCCCTCGATTGAAGATAAAATCGTGCGCTTTGCAGATAAAGAGCGCCATCAAATTTTTTTGGAGCCTGAGGGCTTAAAAACAGAAGAGGTATATGTTAATGGGGTCTCTTCTTCTCTCCCTTTTGATGTACAAATGGCTTTCATTAAAAGTATTCCTGCTTTAAGAAATGCTGAAATCATGCGTCCTGCTTATGCTATCGAATATGACTATGTAGTCAGTGGGCAAATTGATAGCTCTTTGCAATGTAAGACGATAGAAGGACTTTTTCTTGCTGGGCAAATCAATGGAACTTCAGGGTACGAAGAAGCTGCTGGACAAGGATTAATGGCAGGAATTAATGCCGCTCATCATGTACAAGCTAAACCCCCATTAATCTTGAAAAGATCGGAAGCTTATATTGGTGTAATGATCGATGATCTGGTCACTAAGGGTTTAGAGGAGCCTTATCGCATGTTTACTAGCCGAGCCGAGCACCGTCTTTTGCTCAGGCAAGATAATGCCGACCTTAGATTGCGCCACTATGGTTATGAAATTGGCCTGATAGAAGAAAAACGCTATGCTTCTCTTAAATATAAAGAAAAAATGATTCAAGAAGGCGTGAATCGACTGGAAAAAGCTTTTGTTCAGCTCAAAGGAAAAGGGTATAGCCTAGCGCAGCTTCTTTGCCGCCCAGAAAATAATTATGCAAGTTTATTAAATGATTATCCCGCTGAGATGCAGAATTACGGTATGGAAATTAACTTTCAGATTGAGCTTGCTCTAAAATATGCAGGGTATATTCAACGTCAGCATGGCGAAGTCGCTAAATTGGCTCATCTTGAGCATATTCTCATCCCTAAAGATTTCGATTTTGCCTCTATTACGGGCTTAAGAAATGAAGCTCTCCAAAAACTAGCAGATGCCCATCCCTTAAATCTAGGACAGGCTTCACGCCTTTCAGGAGTTTCGCCAGCAGATATTTCTGTTCTAATGATTGCCTTGGTGCGATTTAATGCTAATAAAAATTTTGAGCTGGTCAATCAAGAGGCCCTTTCTTCTTTTCCTAACAGTGAAGGAAGTGAGTAACCTCCTCTTGCGTCCCCCTCTTAATTTGCTGCTTTTAAGCCAATCTACTATCCTGGAGCAATTGCAGCTAGAAGAAGCTCTTTTGCGCGCCGATCAACGCAATTGGTGTTTAATCAACCCCAACCCTCCAGAAGCGATCGTTATGGGGATATCTTCTTCGCCTGAAAAAGTTATCGATCTGGAGAAATTTCGAAGGCAGCCTGTGCCGCTGATTCGCCGATTCAGTGGGGGAGGGACCGTTTTCATTGATGCGAATTCTATAATAAAGACTTTTATTTTTAATCAGGCAGATCTGGGCATTCCCTGCTATCCACAAGCTGTTTTTCGGTGGAGCGAGATTTTTTATCGTGGGGTCTTTAAGGAGATAGAATTGCGTTTATGTGAGAATGATTATGTGATTAAAGGAAGAAAATGTGGAGGGAATGCCCAATATATGACGAAAAATCGTTGGCTCCATCATACTTCATTTTTGTGGGACTACCAGGCAGAAAACATGGCTTACCTAAAAATGCCTCCTAAAATGCCTGGGTATCGTGAACAACGCTCTCATAATAATTTCCTATGCAAGTTAGGTGAGTATTTGCCAAGTAAGCAAGAAGTGGTGGATAGATTTTTAAAAACCTTAGAAGCTTATTTTAAAGTTGAAATTTTCTCTCTCTCTGAAGCTTGCAAAATCACCCAAATTCCTCATCGAAAAACTTCTCAACGAATCGATCTATTTTAAATAAGAGCAATAACCTTCTCTTTTTTAAGGTTAAATGGATCCATGCGCTTTACTAAAAGGGCTAGCTTAAATGAAGGGCTTAAAAAAAGAGCTCAGCGAGGGTAAAAAGGCCGCTGTAAGGGGCTTGGAAAACTGCGTAATCAACACAGTCTGTATAGGTGGGTCCACTCCCTAGCGATCGATGCCTCGAATAACAGGTATTCTGGCACCGAGTGGCTAGCGTCGTGATCCCCCAAAAAAATAATATCGTTGATTGGCTTTATCTTCCCAAGGAGTCCCAAACAGCAGCTAGGATATTCTGCTTTCATGGTCTCATTGTAGCGTAAAAGCTTATTAATATTCTAGATGTAAAGCTCTAAAATCGAAAAAGAAAGAGCTTTTTGTCGCCTCTCTCTTGATGATTGAGTGCTTAGAACTTATTGGCCTGCTTCTTTTTTTAAGTGTTTCTTTAAGATCAATATAACTCTGGATCAGCCGGGAGGAGGCCTTGATAATTAATACATTTAAATAAAGCCGCTTCTTTAACTTTCTGATGGCCAAGGGAGAAAAGAATTTTTTTTTCTTTAAATTCAACTGTCTGAAAATATTTGGCAAGTAAGTGGCAGTAGTGTTGGATCTGAAGATCATCCAGCTGATCAAGATGGGGACTATTCTCAGTTACAATAAAATATCCCGTTTTTCCTAGCTGCTCTTCTTTCATGCTAGGCCAAAAGGAAAATTGATTTTTTCTTGCTCCTTGTAAATTTAAAAAATAAGCTCTTTGCTGAGTTGGATTATAAAAACTTAAGAGGCTACTCATCTGGTACTTATCGCTAAATAAAAATTCCTTCGTAGGATCTACCTTTATAGTAGCCAATTCCTGACGCAAGGTGCTCCATCCTAGGTTATGCTTGAAGGGATTAATTTTATAAGGGATGTTAAAAGCAAGAGAGGGTTGCAGGGTGGGGAGTAGAAAAGCTAATAGACATAATAAAAGGGAGAGAACAAGCCCTCCTTTTAGCCAAAAAAGCATTTTTTGCGCTCGTTCACAGCAAAACCAGCAGAGACATACCATTCCTGAAGGAAAGGCAAAATCTCCCCAATTGCCTTGCAATTTTTTAAAAATAGAGAGCGTTAAAAATAGGCTAAGCAAAGAAAAGCAAAGGAAACCGCAAAAGCATAAAGCAGAAGGGAGCGTATGCCGCTCTTTGTATAACCTATAAAGGCTAAGGAGTAAAAGTATAAAAACAACAGGCGAGAGCAAGGCTGATTGAGCTCCTAGAAACTCCCAAAAATTGCCATTGAAAAAGGTAGATTTTGCCTTTAAAGGAACTGGGGGGAGATACAGGGTAGAAAAAACATGACGAAAAGTTACCCAATCATGCTGGGCATTCCAAACTATTGAAGGAAAAAGCCCTAAAAGTGAAATAGCTAAGCCTATTAAAAAATGGCGATGGATGAGCCGAGGATAGAGAGGGAAAAGGCAAAGAATCCCTAGCCATAGAATATAGATAGGCCATTTAAAAAGAGCTCCTAATCCCACGATTAGGCCTAAAAGCCAGTAAGAAGGCGTCTGATCTCTATTTAAAGCATAAGCTATCACTAGGCATGCCAAGATCCAAAAGAGCATCATCCCCCCATCCGTAATAGCAAAAAAGCTTCCTGCCATGCCTAGAGGGGTTAAAGCCATAACGAGCCCTGCCCAAAAGCATGTCTTAGGCTTTAATCCGCAACTCCATGTTAAGGAGTAAATCAAAAGAGGATAGAGGGCTGCTAAAACTACAGACATACAGCGTACCCCTAGCTCTGTATTTCCTAGCAAATGAGTGCCCAACCAGATTTGCCAAGCAATGCCGGGCGGCTTACTATAATAACCCCAACTAAGATCTTGGCTCCATGTCCAATATTGAGCCTCGTCTGGCCCCAAGCCAATAGGGCTATAGAGAATGGTTAAAATCATGATGGCAGCCTTTCCAAGGACAAGAAATAGGAGTAGGGGGAAGGTTTTTGAAGAATTTAGGATGCCTTGCATGGTAGTGCGCTCAATTTTTTTATCTCGATCATACAATAGCTTGTAAGAATTGAGAAGAAAAAATTGAATAAGCTTCTATCTAATGCGGGCAAGGAGCTTAAAAAAACTTTAAGCGCCCATTCCTACAGCTAGTAGCTGCTCTCGATAAGTTTGCTTTTGCTTAAAGAGATGGATATGCTGCTTAGTAGCTTCGATAATGCCCTGATCAGCCTTAGTCAAATGTTCGTAAAGCTTTTGCTTGCGAAAGGTAAGCATGCGATTAATTTGGTCAATATTAAGAAGAGTTATTTGAGTATGCCGAGCAACAGAAGGATCTATATTTCGAGGCACCCCTAAGTCTATCAGTAGCTTAGCTGGAATTTCTTTAAAGGGTAAGTGCGAGTAATTAATCACCGTCTGAGGAGCTTTAGTGCCACAGATAATCCAATCAAACTGATGCCATTGCGCAAGAGACTGCCAATCTAAAAGGTTAAGTTGGTAGGTCCTTGCAAGATCGATAGCATGTTTTTTTGTTCGATTACAAATCGTAATGTCGGAAAAGTTTTTACTCAGTAGAAAACGAAGAATTTTTTGATTGATAGCAGAGGCTCCCACCAAAAGGATTTTGGCCTGAGAAAGATTTTTAAAAAAATGGCTACCTGTGTTGAAGATTGCATGTTCTATATCAGGAAGAGTGCGAGTTAAAAGGTGTTGCGAGCGGATTTTTTTAGCTATCTTTAAAGACTTTTGAAAAAGATAATGCATTTCCTCGGGAAGTTGAGAAAATTGGCAAGAGATCTTGTAAGCATGCTTAACTTGGCTTTGAATTTCTGTTTCTGCCACGATAGCACTATCAAGCCCTGCCGTCACGCGCGAAAGATGATAGAAGCAATCATGCCCAAAATAAGAGTAAAGCTTTTGATCAAATTGCGTATCGACTTCATTCCTAAAAATATTAAGAAGATAGGTATGAGTATCAGCTAAATCATCTGAGCAAAAATAAATCTCGGTGCGGTTACAAGTAGAGAGAAGAATAAAGTGGTGATGGCCATGCATAGAGATTCCTGCTCCCAAGCGTTTTTGGCAAGCCTTAGCCAATAATTCTCGGAGCTTCAAATCAGCAAGCTTATAATTAATTCCCAGTACTCCAATTCGCATGGCATTCCTTAAAAGATATAAATTACGCCCTTATAAATAATTTTAAAATTATGGTCAAAGCTGGAGGATCAATTGACGCAGAGCTTCAATTCCAAGCCATTGAGAATTAGTGTTAGAAGCATAAGAAAAATCTTCGGGCAAGCGTCGCCCCTCTTCGCCTGTTAATAGCTTTTCTTGCAGTAATTCATCGTGATGGTAGATTTCCGGGATGATCACATAATGATCGGTAAATTCCCAGGTATGACGGGCATCTTCTAGGCCTATCATAAGTTCATGCAGCTTTTCACCTTCTCGAATACCGGTATAGATGTGAGAGCTTGCAGGAGCAAATGCTTGAGCTAAATCTGTGATTTTCATGCTAGGAATTTTGGGCACAAAAATTTCTCCTCCTCGGGAACGTAAAAAAGATTGAAGCACAAAATCAACAGATTGCTCAAGGGTGATCCAAAAGCGTGTCATTCTTTTATCGGTGATAGGCAATGCCTGGGCGCCTTCGGCTAATAGTTTCTTCCAAAAAGGAATAACGCTTCCTCGGCTACCAAGCACATTTCCATAGCGTACTACAGCAAAGGTAGGGTGACTACGAGCGCCTACATAGGAGTTTCCTGCTACAAAAAGTTTATCTGCACATAGCTTAGTCGCCCCGTAAAGATTAATAGGATTGGCAGCTTTATCGGTTGATAGTGCGATAACTTTTTCCACACCACTATCGATGGCAGCATCGATTACATTCATGGCACCTATAATATTTGTTTTAATGAACTCAGTAGGATTATATTCAGCAGCAGGTACTTGCTTTAAAGCAGCCGCATGCACAATATAGTTAACTTCACTAAAAGCGCGCTTAAGGCGGGATTTATCGCGTACATCTCCTAGGAAATAGCGGATTTTAGGATGAGAAAAAATAGGAGCTGATTGACGCATCTCCCACTGCTTCCATTCATCTCTACTGAAGATAATAACTTTACGGCATTGATCTTCTAGGAGTAGACGCTTAGCTAGTGTTTGGCCAAAGCTGCCGGTGCCCCCAGTAATCAATAACGTTTTATCTTTAAAAAAATTTGTTGCATGCATTCGTGTAGGTGCTCCTGTTCAAAAACCTGGATTCAGAATTCGTTTTTATATATTCTGTTTCCATAAATCATTCAAATTCCTTTTAACATAGTGTTTAACTCATGGCAAAGCAATATGACGAAAGTAGCGTAAAAACTTTAGACGCCTTATCCCACATTCGATTGAGATCGGGGATGTACATAGGGCGTTTAGGCGATGGCTCTCATCCAGATGATGGTATCTACATCATGCTTAAAGAAATTATCGACAACAGTGTTGACGAATTTATTATGAAGCATGGGAATAAAATTGTCATTGAATTAGACGAAGAGAAAGGAATGATTGCCGTAAGAGACTATGGTCGAGGAATCCCTCTTGGTAAAGTGATTGAATGCGTAAGCCAAATCAATACGGGTGCCAAATACAATGATGATGTTTTTCAGTTTTCTGTAGGCCTAAATGGTGTGGGAACCAAAGCGGTAAATGCTCTTTCTAGCCGCTTTATAGCGCGCAGTCATCGGGATGGCCATTACCTTGAGGCCCAATTTTCTCAAGGGGTTTTAAAGCACAAAATTGAAGGGACCACGAAAGAACCTAACGGCACTTTTGTGCAATTCATTCCCGATATAGAAATTTTCAAGAAATATAGCTTTCATCAAGAATACATTATTAAACGCCTTTGGCATTATGCTTATTTGAATGCTGGCTTGGTGATTCACTTTAATGGTGAGCGTATTGAGTCCAAAAACGGTTTACTCGATCTATTAAATGCTGAAGTGGCTGTAGACGATCGCTTGTATGAGCCTTTGCATTATCGTGGCAAAATGCTTGAATTTGCTTTTCTTCATACGCAAAGTTATGGGGAGACCTACTTCTCGTTTGTGAATGGTCAATATACGGCTGATGGAGGTACACATTTATCAGCTTTTCGTGAAGGTCTTTTAAAAGGTGTCAATGAATATGCCAAAAAGAATTTCCAGGGTGTGGATGTACGGGAAGGTATAGTAGGAACAGTTCTTGTTAAGGTTAAAGATCCTCTTTTTGAATCGCAAACTAAAAATAAATTAGGCAATAATGAAGTGCGTGGGCCGGTCGTTCAAGAAGTAAAAGAAGCGGTGATCGATCTTTTATATAAAAATTCAGCGACAGCTAATCAAATTATTGAGAGAATCGCTTTTAATGAAAAGCTGCGTAAAGAGCTGGCAAATGTTAAGAAAGAAGCCAAAGAAAAGCAAAAAAAAATCTCCTTTAAAATTCCTAAGCTTCGTGATTGCAAATGTCATTTTCAAGATGGAACTGCGGATGGAGAAAAAAGCATGATTTTCCTTACGGAAGGAGATTCTGCAAGCGCTTCCATCGTAGCTGCTAGAAATCCCTTTACTCAGGCTGTTTATTCTCTACGCGGCAAGCCCTTAAACGTGCATGGCATGAAACTGGATCAACTTTATAAAAATGAAGAGTTGTTTAATCTGATGAGCGCCCTGAATGTGGAAGATGATATTTCTCAGCTTCGTTATCAGAAGGTTGTTTTAGCTACCGATGCGGATGTAGATGGCATGCATATCCGCAACCTATTGATTACTTTTTTCCTTACCTATTTTGAGGGATTAGTTTTAAATGGACACCTCTACATCCTAGAAACGCCTTTATTTAAAGTGAGGAATAAAGAAAAAACTTATTATTGCTATAGCCCTGAAGAACGTGACAAAGCAGTAGCTAAATTAAAAAAAGGAATAGAAATCACCCGTTTTAAAGGCTTGGGGGAAATTTCTCCGGGAGAATTCAAGCAGTTTATCAGCCAAGATATCCGCCTTCTTCCTGTAACCATTCATGCTTTTTCTGATATTAAAACTACGGTGCAATTTTACATGGGTAAGAATACACCAGAACGTAAGCAATTTATCATGCGTAATTTAATTAACGAAGATGAAGATTCCTTAAAAGAAATAGCTATCCTAGCAGCAGATAAACCAAGCAATAAAGAAAAATAGCCTTTCTAGCAAGAAATAAAAAGAAAATTCTACTGAAATTAGCAAACATTAAATAAAGATTATTTCAACTGGTTTGTTAAAGTGGATTTATTATTTTTTTTATTATAATTCTTATTAAGACTATATTTTTATTGCCTATTAGCATCCCTAACCTATCTAAATAATTATTGAGTATAAAATTTTATGGACGACATTAAGCAACTCATGCAGCTTAATTATCTTAAATATGCCTCTTATGTGATTTTAGATCGCGCCATTCCTAATGTAGTAGATGGCCTTAAGCCGGTGCAGAGGCGTATCTTATTTACTTTGTGGATGATGCATGATGGCAAATTGCATAAGGTGGCCAATGTAGCTGGCCAAACAATGGCCTACCATCCCCATGGTGATGCGCCTATCGTGGAAGCTCTAGTAAACATGTCTAATAAAGGTTACCTGCTAGACCAGCAAGGAAATTTTGGTAATATGTTCACGGGAGATCCTGCAGCAGCAGCACGTTACATTGAGACGCGGCTTTCTGATTTAGCTCAAAGCACCATGTTTAATCCTGAACTCACCCAAACGATTCCTTCGTATGATGGGCGGCATCAAGAGCCCATTTCGCTTCCTGCCAAAATTCCTTTAGTGCTTATGCAGGGCGCTGATGGTATAGCAGTAGGAATGGCAACGCATATTTTACCTCACAATTTTGTAGAGCTGCTGGAAGCCGAGATTGCTATCTTAGAGGGACGCGAGTATACGATTGTGCCTGATTTTCCTACTGGCGGTATCATGGATGCTTCAGAGTATGAGAAAGGTAAGGGTAGAGTCAAGTTGCGTGCTAAGATAGAGATACGAGATCCTAAGACCTTGGTGATCACCGAGATTTGCTATGGAACTACCACAGAATCACTAATTCGCTCGATTGATGAAGCAGCCAAGAAAGGCAAAATTAAAATTGATTCAATCAATGATTACACCGCTGAAAAAGTAGAAATTGAAATCAAATTACCTCGTGGACAGTATGCACCCGACCTTATTGATGCCTTACATGCCTATACCGAATGTGAAATAATATTGAATTCTTCCCTGGTGGTCATTAAGGATAATTTACCTTGGGAGCCTACTGTTAATGAAGTCTTAGAGTATCATACCGAATTGCTACAAGGTTATCTATCTCAAGAGCTAGAAATTGAGCGTAAAAAACTTTATGAGAAAATTTTTAATAAGACTTTGGAACAAATCTTTATTGAAAATCGCCTTTACAAAACAATAGAGAATATCTCTTCCTACGATAAAATTCATGGAGCGATAGAATTAAGCTTAGAGCCTTTCCATCCCCAACTTTCTCGTGTCCCTACTTATGAAGATCGCGAAGCTTTGCTGAATATTCCCATTCGACGTATTTCTCGTTTCGACTTAAATAAAAACCAAGAAGAAATTGCTGCTACACGCAAGCAACTAGCAAAAGTAGAAAAAGATCTTAAAGATATTAAAAAGTTTACGATTAATTACATTCGAGGAATAATTAACAAATATGGCAAAGCTTATCCGCGTACAACACAGCTACAAGCTATCCAACAAGTAGATAAGCGTGCTATGACTCTACGCAATGTTAAAGTAGGGTTTGATCCTGTTTCAGGATTTATTGGCACTAAAGTAAGCAGCAGTAATCTTTTTGAATGTACAAATTTTGATAAAATTTTGCTTATGTTTAAAGATGGTACCTACACTGTTATTAATATACCTGAAAAGCAATATGTCCATCAGGACGGCAATAAAGTCGTGTATGCCGGTATTGCTGATAAGAAAACCGTTATAAATGTAGCCTACAAAAACCCTCAAACTCATATTTGTTTTGCTAAACGCTTCATTATTACGCAGTTTATTTTGGATAAAGTCTATACTTATATTGAAAAAGGAATGGAGCTACAGTATATTTCTACTGCAGAGCAAGCCCGAGTAGAATTGCAACTCATTCCTAAAATTAAACAGAAGCAATCTAAAGTCATATTTGATTTTGCTAACACCACCGTTAAAAGCGTTTCTTCTAAAGGAATCCGTATGGATCAAAGGCCTGTAAAAAAGATCGTTCTCATGAAGTGAGTAGGGGAGCCCCATGAAAATTAGTTGCCTGCCCAAAGAAGGATCTCGCTTGCTAATGACGGTACTTATTGAAGAGGAACCTTGGCGAGATATTCATACCAAAATATTCGGGCGCCAACCTTTGCTTCCAAAAAGCGATAGCTTAGCAGCCTTTCAAGAAAAATTTAAAAAGTTAGAATATGCCAAAGCTAAAAAATATGCTTTAGATTGTCTAGCCATGCGCAGTTATCTATCTATTCAAATGAAAAAATTGCTAAAAAGAAATCTAGTTTCAGAGGAAACTATAGAAGAAATTTTGCAAGAGTGTATACGTCTAGGCTATTTAAATGATAATGATTGGCTTGAAGGATTTGTTAAAAGGCAGTTGTCTCGCCATACAGGGCCTCAACGAATTATCTGTCAGTTGATGAATAAAGGAATATCTCGTTTAGAAGCCCATAGATATGTAGAAATGTATGCTCAAGCCAATACTTCTCAGCAAAGTATTCAGCATTTAATAAATACCAAATATAAAACACGCAATCTGGCTGATTATAGAGAAAAACAAAAAGTTTTTGCCGCCCTTATCCGTAAAGGGTTTGATATTCAAGCGGTAAAAGATGCATTAAAAGTAGAAGAATAATAAGAAATTTTCTTGAAGATCAAACCTTTAAGCACTTGTTGCTCTTCTCTCTCATCCTACCCCTTGCCTTGACAAGTCTCGGACGCTTGATAAGCTCTTCCCAAAAGAAAGGCTTGCTTCCTCACTCCCATCCATCCTAAAAAAAATCTCCTGACTACCCATCCCACATTTATGTTTAAGGAATAGGGCTAAATTGTATGTCTAATTTTTCGGAAGAGCATGACGCCTCCATCAAAGCATAGGAGCCCCCTTATCTTCTCGAAGGGGAATGTAACACGAATCTCTGAGGAGATATAGCATAAGAACTCTGAAATGTTTTGCTCAGATGCCAACTAATCTTTAAAGCAAGAATTCAAAACTTTTCAATAGGCTTCTTGAGTAATTAGATTTCAATTTCATAGTTGTAGATCATCGCAATAAGATTAAAGCGCAAACCAAACCTTCTTCTTCGATTTCTGTATCTATCGCTTATGATTTTAAATCTTTTCAAACTCCCAATCACATTTTCGTTTATTACTCTTTCCGAAGATATTGCTTGGTTTTGCTTTTTTTCTTCCTGAGTTAACGCTTTTCTCTTTCTAGATTTTTTTGATAGCCTAGAGTTTCTTCGAAGTTTTTTTATACCTGTATATTCACTATCGGTTATCGCGCAGCGGTTATCAGTCCAGCGCGCCTTACTTTCTTTAAACAACTTATAATCATGCTTTTTACCATTGCTACAGGCCGTACAAATAACTTTCCTACTCTTCTTATCGACCACCACCTGACTTTTTAGGGTATGCCTTTTCTTTTTTCCTGAATAGAAATGCTGCTGCTTGTTGTTGCGATTCCTTATCTTTTTTTTCTTTAACTCTCCTCTTAGGTCGCTCTACAGGTGATTCTGATGCATCTATAAGCACTCCTTCGTATTCACTATCCTTTTCCAGAAGAGCTTTCTTTCCAGGAAGCGAAAATTCCCCACTTTTAATTAATGTGTCTTTCACCCATCTACATGCTCGATAACAACCACTTTCGCTCAATCTATAACTTCTACCTAAATGAAAATAAGTTCGATATTCTCTTAAATACTCCAACGCCATCAAAAGCTTGTCTTGGATACTTAGCCCGCCTCTTCTTCCTGCTCTTCTGTATCTTCTGTTTTGTGCTTCTACTAAAACCTCGACCATTCTTTCAAATGTTTCACGCTTTACTCCTGTCAGCCTTCTAAATTGTTCGGCAGACAGTACTTTAAGCTTCTCATATTTTTCCATATCTTTTTCCTTAGTTTAAAGGATAAGAAAATAGCAAAAATTTATTTAAGCAAGAAGTCTAATTTTTAAAAAGTTGGCAGGTAGGGGGAATGAATTTCATTTAGCACATGAGTATTTCATGCTGAATCTTCCTTAATGGGTCCTCGTGGCCTGGCTGTTTTTGCGGAAACAATATAATGATTCCAAGAATCACGCCATTAGATCTATCTATTTGATCAAGCTCAATCCGCCCCCATATTCTTTCTAAAAGAAAAGTTTTCGTTCAACTTGAGATAAAAGATGACTCTCGTTCACTTTTTGAACGTCCTTATCTTAAAAGCAAGAGTTTGTATTTGTGGGCCAGTAAATTTCATACTTTTTTCTCCTTTCTTTTTCGCGCTAGTGCCTATAAAAAAATTCACTATCTTCATCTTCAAGGATTTATGAGGAAAAGTGACGGGGTTAAGGAAAAAGCTTCCGGAAGAGCCTTAAGTCGAATGGTTAATCAATTTTATTTTTAACTGCAAGATTATTAAAAGTAACAATTTGCGCAATTATTAAGATGTTCCCTATCTTATATAATTTAATTTTCTTACAAAGAGATGAATGTAAAATAATAATTTGTTATAATAAATATTAGAGAGATAAAACTTTTTCCGGAAGGTACACTATGAGTGAGACTATCATAAATTCTAACTCTGCTGCAGTGTCTTCAGCAATAGTAAGCTCTGCTACTCCCTCTTCGGCTGGGTCTGAGAATAATGCCTCTACAGGCGTTCAATCAGGGAATATCAGCAGCTTGTCAGATTTAAAAGAGCAATCCCCTGAAGTTTATTCTGCCATGATGCAAGGAATTGCGATGAATATATGCAGTAGAATGGCCCAACAGCAAGCCCATTTAAAGCAGATACAAGAAGAAGCTCGCCGTGCCTCAGAAGGCTAAGAGCGGGCAGGCGCAGCATAAGCTAGCTCGATTTTTAAAATTTTTTATCGCTTAAATTTTTTAGCATGGTTAATTAGGCACTTATATTAAACTTAAGAAAGGGTGTAAACAAAAGTGTTGGCAATTCTTTTTAAGCAGCAGCTTTGTAGGAATTCCAGTAAGCTTCCCAATAACCATTTAATCTACCTATTCTTAAGTT